>NZ_WUJP01000352.1 GCF_009806515.1 Geminicoccus flavidas
GGGGCCCGGATCCTCGCCCAGTTGGTCGGCGGGTTGGCCGATCCGGCGACGCCCGCCAGCAGCCGGTCGGTGACCCGCTGCGGGGAGGTCGAATCCACGATGGCGCCGTCGGCGTCGAACCTGACGTTCAGGCAGACCGACGGGTCGGGCTCGCGCAGCGCCATGTAGCGTGCCGACGCGGCCTGATAGTCCTGCAATGACTTCAGGGCCGCTTCGGTGAAGAGCGACTGGGCGCCGGGCGGCTCGCGGCGCGAAGGCAGGAAGCGCTCCGACAGGTCGGCGGCGTCCAGATAGACCAGCTTGTCGACGCGTGCTGCGTACCGCTGTCCCAATTCGCTCAGTTCCGAGCCGGCCAGGGAATGCCCGACGAACACGGCCCTGCGGATGCCCAGCGCATCCAGCACCGCGATGTCGTCCGCCGCCCGGGTGGGCACGTCGTAGCCGTGGCGCGGCTGGCTGGAGGGCAGGAACCCGCGCCGGGTGATGCCGATGACACGGAAATGGTCGGTGAACTGGTAGGCGAAGTGATCATACACGTGCGCGTTGTCGCCGAGCCCGGTGAGCAGCACCATCGCCCGGCCCGAGCCGCCCCAGTCCACCACCTCCAGCTCGACGCCGGGCGCCACCTTCACCATGCGGACCTCGTGCGGCGTGTGGTCGGCACAAGCGGGCGGCTTGTGGTCCATGGCCTCGGCAGCCGCCGGCGTTGCAAGCGGCAGCAGTGCGGTTGCGGCCAGTGCGAACCGCCGCAACGTCTGGGTCATCTTCACCAGGCTACTCCAATGACTGGGTCCCGGTGAGCCATGCGACCAGCTGGGCGGGAGCTTTGGGACCGGCACCCCCCGCCTTCGCCCGCTGCCGGCCTAGCCGCCGGACTTCGGCCTGATCGCCGGGATCGAGCGCAGGTAGACGTAGATCGCCACCAGATCGCGCTCGTTCATGTTGCCGTAGACCGGCCAGGGCATGACCTGGAGGATGCCGCGCTTGTTCGGCGAATGACCGGTGCGCATCACCCGGCGGAACTCGCGGAAGGTCAGCCCGGCCGGGCGGCTGTTCTTGTAGGGCGTGATGTTCCTCGAAGTGACCGGCCCGAACGGGACCCCGCCGGCAAGATAGCCTTTGGTGTTGATCCTGGTCTTCTGCCCCTTGAATGGGTCGCCGCCCTCGGCAAAAGGCGGGTTGGTGTGGCAGTCGTTGCAGCCGCCCTGCGCGTTGACGATGTAGCTGCCGAGCCCGACCAGGGCGCGGTTGCGGTTCCCGATGGTCAGCTTGACCGGCGCGATCTTGTAGCCCTGCCGGATGCGGGCGCTGTCGTCGCCGGCCCCGGCTGCGCCCGGCAGCGCCGCCGCGCCCAGCGCCAGGGCGCCAGCCATCACGACGCTCCGCCAGCCCAGGATCGTTCGCTTCATCGCCATCGTTCCCTCCCAGTCGATCAAGGATCGGCAACCGGCCCCCCAGCCTCCGGAACCCGCCCGGCAGGCAATGCCGGGGCTCACGCCATCCTCATCCCGACCTGGAAAATGCTCTGCCGGGCAAGCAATGGAGCGAGCTGCGCACTGCCCCGCCCGAGAGGTCGGGGATCATCGGATGGACCGAATTGCCATGGTCAACCGTGCGCTTTGGCGCGAACTACGTCAACGGTTAGAATCGTTCCATGGAGTAGAACCACAATCAGGGCTCGCGTTCAGGCAGTTTTCTGCAATAGCGGATCTTTTTGGGACTGCCAGATGCTCCTGAGATCATCGTCTGGAACTTTCCGGATATCTTGCAGTAGGAGCAGGCCCTGGCGGCGATGAGACAGCTCGACTGTCCGTTCCTATACGCATATGATCCCGGTCATGCCGATGCTAGAATAGGCGTAGGCTAGGCATAGCCGATCCCGCAGCCTGAACTGGCGAGGCCGGTTCTTGCGCGAACGAACCCGAGGCACCGGTCTCTGCATTTAACATGTTAATAGTGTTATCCCTCTGCATTTGACAACGCCTCTGGCGATAACCACATGCCGGCTGTCTTCCCGCCCCCGAGGTTGTTCGTCATGCAGCACTTTGCCCTGCCATCCGCCGCTGCCCTGCTCCTGGCCTCCACTGCGCTGGCGGGTGCTGCCGAGCCGTTGGTCGATCCGGCCTGGCTGGCAGCGCATCTGAAGGACCCGGACCTGGTGGTGCTCGACATCCGTGACGTGGAGGAAGGCTCCTCGGCGGACCTGTTCGCGAACGGCCACATCCCGGGTGCCGTCCATTCCGACTATGCCAAGGCCGGCTGGCGCACCAAGGCCGGCGAGGTGATCGGCATGCTGCCGCCGGAAGACCAGGTCGAGGCCTTGATCGGCGGGCTCGGCATCGACAACGACAGCCATGTCGTGATCGTGCCGCACGGCCAGACCTCCAGCGACTTCGGCGCTGCCACCCGCATGTTCTGGACCTTCGACGTGATGGGCCACGACCAGGTATCGATCCTGGCAGGCGGCCAGGCCGGCTGGGTGGCGGCGGGCCAGCCGGTGGAAACCGGCCCCGGCCGCACGCCGGAGCCGGCGACCTTCACCGCCCAGTTCCGCCCGGAACTGGTCGCCAGCGCCGCGGACGTGCGGGCAGCCCAGGCCGCGGGCGTGCCGCTGGTCGATGCCCGACCGAAGGACCAGTATACTGGGGAGGTGACCCCATCCAATGTCGGCGTCGCCGGCACCATCCCCGGTGCGGTGAGCCTGCCGCACGACGTGCTGGTACCGGACGGCGCGCATCCGGTCGGCTGGACCGAGCTGGATGCCCTGCTGGCGAAGCTGGACCTCGGCGGTCAGGGCGAGCAGATCGCTTTCTGCAACACCGGTCACTGGGCCTCGGTCGGCTGGTTCGTCCTGAACAAGCTCGGCCAGAACCCGGATGTGCGCATGTATGACGGCTCGATGTACGAGTGGGCCAAGGTCGAGGGCGCGCCCACCGAGGTCGGCGCCAAGCGGACGGTGAACTGATGGCAAGTCTCGCTCACGCCCAGCCGGCACCGGTCTCGGCCGGTCCGGCCATGCGGCCTCTGGATCGGACAGTGGCCATCCTGGCCCTGCTGCTCCTGGCCGCCGCCTCCCTTTATGCCGCCAATGTCGTCTCACTGAAGAACGGCGCCCTGGTCCTGGTCGGCAGCCTGCTGGGCGTCGCCCTCTACCATGCCGCGTTCGGCTTCACTGGCGGCTGGCGCGCCTTCGTTACCGAGCGCCGCAGCGCCTCGCTGCGCGCCCAGCTCCTGCTGCTGGCACTCGCCACCGTGCTCATGGTGCCGGTGATCGCGGCCGGCGAGGTGCTGGGCCGCCCGGTCAGCGGCTTCGTCACGCCGATCGGGGTCCCGCTGCTCGCCGGCGCCTTCCTGTTCGGGCTCGGCATGCAGCTCGGTGGTGGCTGCGGCTCCGGCACCCTGTTCACCGTGGGCGGCGGCAGTGCCCGGATGCTGGTGACGCTCCTCGCCTTTATCGCCGGCTCCATGCTAGGCGTGGCCCACGCCCCCGCCTGGAGCGGCCTGCCGAGCTTTGGCACCTTTTCGCTCTGGCAGCAGTTCGGCGTCCTGCCGACCCTGGTTCTGAGCCTCGCGGCGCTGGGCGGCCTGGCCTACCTGGCCGCGCGTGCCGAGCAGCGCCGCACCGGCAAGCTGGTGCCGCTCGGCTGGACCGACGCTGCGACGCCCCGCCTGCTGACGGGACCCTGGCCGCTGCTCTGGGGTGCCGTGGCCCTGGCCCTGCTCTCGCTGGTGACCTTACTGGTGGCGGGCCATCCCTGGGGCATCACCGGCGCCTTCGCACTCTGGGGTGCCAAGGGACTGGCGGCGCTGGGCGTCGACGTCGCCGCCTGGGACAGCTGGTCCGGTGCCGGTGCCCGCGCCCAGCTGGAGGGCAGCCTGTTCGCCCACCCGATCTCGGCCATGGATATCGGCCTGATCCTGGGCGCCATGCTCGCGGCGTCCCTGGCCGGCCGCTTCGGCCCCAAGGTCGACCTGCGCCTGGGCTCGCTGGCCGCTGCGGTGCTGGGCGGCCTCCTGATGGGCTATGGCGCAAGGCTCTCCTCGGGCTGCAACATCGGCGCCCTGTTGGGCGGCATCGCGTCCGGCAGCCTGCACGGCTGGATCTGGTTCGGCACCGCCTTCTTGGGCTCGCTCGTCGGCATCCGCCTACGCCCGCTGTTCCGCCTAAACGGCTGAAGGAGCGCAGCGGCATGCCGGCGGTTGAAGGTCAGGGGCGCTGGCCACGGTGCCCGACTTTCGGAGAAACCGAGATGCGTGCACGTCGACGATGGAGTCTCTTGCTGCTGGGTGCCGGCCTCATCGTACTGACCGGCTGCGACGATCGAGGTCGTCGTAGCGACTGGTTCGACGGTGGGACGGCCAATCCAGACGCCGCCGCACGCCAGTCCTGCATCGATGCAGGCTACCAGCCAGGATCGGTGCAGTACATGCAGTGCATGGGCCGAGGTGGGCCTGAGCGGGAATAGGTCAGCGGCGCGCCGCAACATAGACCAAGGGAGTGGGAATGGGATGAAGGCGATCAGGCTCAAGGCACCCGGCGGACTCGACCGGCTGGATCAAGCGGACCTGCCGGATCCAGGCAATCCCGGTCCCGGTGAGATCCGGGTACGCCTGCACGGCAGCTCTCTCAACTTTCACGATTATCTGGTGGTCACCGGGAAGATCCCGACCGAGGACGGCCGGATCCCGATGGCGGACGGCGCCGGCGTGGTCGAGGCGGTGGGCGACGGCGTGGCGGAGTTCAAGGCGGGCGACCATGTGGTCGCCGGGTTCTTCCCCTATTGGCAGGAGGGCCCGGCGCGGGTCGCCGACTTCAAGACCACGCCCGGCGACGGCGTCGACGGCTATGCCCGCCAAGCCGTGACTCGCCCGGCCAGCTGGTTCACCCACGCCCCCAAGGGCTGGAGCCATGCCGAGGCCGCGACCATCACCACGGCCGGCCTCACCGCGTGGCGCTCCCTGGTGGTGGATGGCGGGCTGAAGGCCGGCGACCGCGTCCTGGTGCTGGGCACGGGCGGGGTCTCGATCTTCGCGCTCCAGATCGCCAAGGCCATGGGTGCGACGGTGATCGCCACCTCCTCCTCCGACGCGAAGCTGGAGCGGGTGCGCGAGCTGGGTGCTGACCACGTCATCAACTACCGGCAGCAGCCGGAATGGGGCCGGCTGGTCCAGGAGATGACCGGCGGCCAGGGCGTGGACCATGTGGTCGAGGTGGGCGGCCCCGGTACCCTGCCCCAGTCGATCACCGCGGTCAGGATCGGCGGGCACATCTCGCTGATCGGCGTGCTAACCGGCCGGGCCGGCGAGGTGCCAACCAGCCTTCTGATGGCCAAGCAGGCGCGCCTGCAGGGCCTGATCGTCGGCAGCCGCCGCCACCAGATCGAGTTCGTGCAGGCCCTGGACGCGACCGGGATCCGGCCGGTGATCGATCGCAGCTTCCCGCTGGAAGGCATCGCCGACGCCTTCCGCCACGAGGAATCCGGTAGCCACTTCGGCAAGATCTGCCTGGAGTTCTGACGGATCTCACCGGTCGGCCGTGGTGAACGGCAGCATGCGCTGCATGACCTGGTCCTTGCGGATGAAGCCGTGCCAGAAGGCGCCGGCGACATGCAGGACGACCAGGACCACCACGGTCCAGCCCAGGATCACATGCGCCCCGTTCAGCCAGCTGCCGCCCCCACCGAACGGCGAGATCATCAGCAGGCCGAGCAGGGGCTGGAGGATCAGGGCGATATAGAAGGCGACGTGGTTGGCCCGCGACGCGATCCGCACCCCAGCGGGCACGTCGTCGGGAAGCGGCCGCCACGGGCTGCTTCGCCGCCATGCCAGCCGCACCACCATCAGGATGAGGATCGCGATGCCCGAGAACATGTGGATGCGGAACAGGACATAGCGCGCTGTGCTCTCGTCGCCGTATTGCGGCCATGTCAGCGCGGTGATCAGCTGCGTCACCACCAGCGCTGCCACGAGCCAGTGTAGCAGCTTGGAGATGCGGTCATAGGTAGCGGGCATCCGGCCTCTCCCATGGGTGACCCTGGAACAGATCTGAAAAGGTCCAGGGGCCGAAGGGATCCGGCGCAGTCTCGTGAAACGCCCGCTCGGCCTGTCGGCCTCGGCGGTTCTAGCGGCCGTCCAGGGGCCAGCCTGGGCGGTGCATCTGGAACCGCGCGCCGGGTGTGATCTCGAAATAGTCGGCCGGCCCGCCGCCGCGCGTGATCGGCCGGGCGGCGGCCGTGTCGTAGATCCCGTCCTTCAGAAGCGCCTTGCGGATGCGGACGGCCACCACCTCGCCGAAGATCATCCAGGTGGGTACTTTCTGCCCGTCCGCCCCCTGCAGCTGCAGGATCTGGGTGCGCCGGCACTCGAACGACACCGGGCTCTCGGCGACGTGCGGGACCTCGACCACGCTGGACGGTGCCGGGGTGAGCCCGGCCTGCTGGAACTCGTCGATCTCACGTGGTGCTGGCGCGCTGGTGATGTTCATCTGCCGGCCCAGCTCGGCGGTCACCAGGTTCCAGCAGAACTCGCCGGTGTCCTGGATGTTCTGCAGGCTGTCCTTGTAGCCGGTGCTGGCGAAGCCCACGATCGGCGGCTTGTAGTTGAAGGCGTTGAAGAAGCTGTAGGGGGCGAGGTTCAGCCGGCCGTGGCGGTCCTGCGACGAGATCCAGCCGATCGGCCGGGGTGCCACCATCGCGTTGAACGGATCGTGCGGCAGCCCGTGCCCGTGCCTGGGCTCGTAGTAGTGGAAGTCGTCGTCCAATGCCCTGACTCCTCTGGTCGCCGATTCGCGGTGGGATGCTATCCGTGCATCCGTGCGATGTGGCGCACCGGTATGGCCGGGTGCACCACATCGGACTAGCTTCTCCTCCTGTCTCACGCCCGATATGAAGCTGCCCTCCTTGCCATCTTCCGCGACCACCAAGCCGGCGCTGGCCGGCCGCCGGACCGAGTTCATCGTCATCCTGGGCGCGCTCACGGCCTTCGGCCCGCTCGCCATCGACATGTACCTGCCGGCCTTCCCGACTCTGGCGCAGGCGTTTCGCACCGATATCGGCCATGTGCAGACGACGCTCGCCGCCTTCTTCCTGGCCTTCGCCCTTGGCCAGGCCGTGTGGGGGCCGCTCGCGGACAGCTACGGGCGCAG
This sequence comes from Geminicoccus flavidas, assembly GCF_009806515.1. Taxonomy (GTDB): domain Bacteria; phylum Pseudomonadota; class Alphaproteobacteria; order Geminicoccales; family Geminicoccaceae; genus Geminicoccus; species Geminicoccus flavidus. The sequence continues at coordinate 7,145 of NZ_WUJP01000352.1, forward strand.
GCGGCCGCTGGTCATCGGCCTGATCCTGTTCGCCGTCGCCTCGTTCGCTTGCACGATGGCCCCCTCGGTTGCGGCACTGGCCGTCCTGCGCTTCGTGCAGGGTCTGGCCGCCTGCGCCTCGGTGGTGATCGCGCGCGCCGTGGTGCGCGACCTGTTCCCGGCTTCCGACGCCATCCCGGTATTCGCGGCGCTCATGCTGGTGACCGGGCTGGCGCCGATCCTGGCACCCCTGCTCGGCGGCCAGCTCCTGGTGACACTTGGCTGGCAGTCCGTGTTCTGGTTCCTGGCCCTGTTCGCCTCCGGCTGCCTCGTCGCCGTGCTCGCCCGGCTCCCGGAAAGCCTGCCACCCGCGATGCGGCGCTCGATTGCCCCGAACGCGGTGCTGGCGACCTATGCCGGCCTGCTGGTCGACCGGCGCTTCCTGATGCCGGCCCTGGCCGGGGGGTGCGCGATCGCGGGCATGTTCGCCTATATCGCCGGCGCACCATTCGTGCTGATCGAGCTCTACGGCATCCCGGAGCGCCATTTCGGCTGGGTGTTCGGCGCCAATGCGATCGGCTTCGTGATCGTGGCCCAGGTCAACGCCCGCATCGCGCGCAAGGTCGATCCCAGCCGCATGATTCGCGCTGCCGGCATCATCCAGGTCCTGGCCTGCCTGGTCCTGCTGGCGGTGGCCTGGAGCGGGCTGCACAGCCTGGTCCTGACGCTGGTACCCTTGTTCCTGGTGATCGCGAGCCTTGGCCTCCTGATGCCCAACACCACTGCGATCGCGATGGCCTCCTTCCCGGATCGGGCCGGCGCTGCCTCCGCCCTACTCGGCACCGTGCAGTTCTCGCTGGCCGCCGCCGCTTCCAGCCTGGTGGGCATGCTGCATGACGGCACTGCCCGTCCGATGGCGACTGCGATCACGATCGGTGCGGTGATCGGCATGGTGTTCGGCCGCAGGGTCGACGCCAGCGTGCTGCGCCGCCGGTGAGGCGCCACTGAACCGGGCACGGCTTGCCGCTGTCGTCGCGGGTGCCTACCTGAAGCTACTTCTGCCCCACTGGAACGGACAGGCTGCGGCATGATCGATCTCTACTACTGGCCGACCCCGAATGGCCACAAGATCACCATGTTTCTGGAGGAGGTCGGCCTTCCCTACCAGATCAAGCCGGTCAATATCGGCAAGGGCGAGC
>NZ_WUJP01000353.1 GCF_009806515.1 Geminicoccus flavidas
AGTTCGAGCCCGATTTCCTGAAGATCGCGCCAAACAACCGGATGCCGGCGATCGTCGACCATGAGCCCTTGGGTGGCGGCGAGCCGATCAGCGTGTTCGAGAGCGGCGCCATCCTGGTCTATCTGGCCGACAAGACCGGCAGGTTCCTGCCCACCGACCGGCGCCGCTACGACGTCCTCCAGTGGCTGTTCTGGCAGATGGGTGGCCTCGGGCCGATGGCCGGCCAGAACCACCATTTCGGCCGCTATGCGCCTGAGAAGATCCCCTACGCCATCGACCGCTACGTCAAGGAGACCGGCCGGCTCTACGGCGTGCTCGACCGGCGGCTGGCCGACCGGGAA
>NZ_WUJP01000354.1 GCF_009806515.1 Geminicoccus flavidas
TACATCGCCGGGGAATATTCCATCGCCGACATGGCGTCCTATCCCTGGATCGTGCCCTACGAGAACCAGGGCCAGAATCTGGAGGACTTCCCGCACCTGCAGCGCTGGTTCAACAAGATCAAGGCGCGGCCGGCCACCGAGCGTGCCTACGCCCACGGCCCGCGGGTGAACCCGGAGGTGGGCAAGCCGATGGGCGAGGAGGAAAAGAAAATCCTGTTCGGCCAGACGCACAAGCGCTGACGGAAAGGGCGGTGGCGGACAGTTCACCACCTGTCAGCGCCGCCCTGCCGGACGGCGTCGTCCATCTGCGGCACCATCTGGACCTGGCCGCGCAGCGGAATCTGGTCGGCCAGGTCCTGCAGGCGATCGGCAAGGAGTTCTGGTTCCAGCCGACCACGCCCCGCTGGAACCGGCCGTTCAGCGTGCGCATGAGCAATCTTGGCACGCTCGGCTGGGTCTCGGACCGCCGGGGCTATCGCTACCAGCCGGACCATCCGGAAAGCGGGCTGCCCTGGCCGGCGATGCCCAAGGCACTGCTCGACCTGTGGCGGGAGGTCGCCAGCCACGAGGCGCTTCCCGAGGCCTGCCTCGTCAATCTCTACCGCGGCACGGCGCGGATGGGCCTGCACCAGGACCGGGACGAACACGACCTCACCGCACCGGTGGTGTCGGTGTCCCTGGGCGACACGGCGATATTCCGCCTGGGCGGCACCAGACGGGGTGATTCGACCAGGTCATTCCCGCTTGCCAGCGGCGACGTCCTGGTGCTGGGCGGGCCGGCACGGCTGGCCTTTCACGGCGTCGACCGGATCCTGCCCGGCAGCTCTACCCTCCTACCCGGGGGCGGCAGGATCAATCTGACCCTTCGTCGGGTCGGTAGGTCACTCGCAGAGGTGGCATCGACGGGTTCCTGAACCGGTGACGACTCGCTAGGGATGCCGGAGCATCCCCACTCGCCCGACCGGAGAATCCATCTTGTCCGCAACGCCGCGTCTCTGGCTGATCGCGCTGGCGGCCCTGCTGGGCCTCCTGCTGGCCGGTCCCGCACCCGCCCAGGACGGACCGCTCAGCCCGCCCGACACGAGCAGCCCGCGAGCGACGCTCAAGAGCTTCCTGCACAACTTCCACGAGGCTACGCGGCGCTGGTACCACGGCGAGACGGCGACGCTGGCCGAGGTGCCGCTCGGGCGGGCGCTCTCGGCCCTCGATCTCAGCGGCGTGCCCGAGGCGAACCGGGCCGAGCGCAGCGTCGAGTTAGCCTTCCAGCTCCAGGGGATCCTCCAGCGCATCGAGCTGCCGCCGGAAGACCAGATACCGGACGCGGCCGCCGTCGCCGAGAGCGGCATCACGAGCTGGCGGATCCCGGACACCGAGTTGGTCATCACCCGGCAGGAGGAAGGCCCCATGGCCGACCGCTTCCTGTTCAGCAAGGAGACGGTCACCAGCCTGCCGATCTTCTTCGGCCGGGTGCACGACCTGCCGGTCCTGCCCGGCGAGATGGCGATCCCCGGCGCCTATGACGCGTTCCGGCTGGGCCCGGGGCCCGGTATGCCGGCGGTGCTGGCCGACTGGATCAAGCGGCTGCCGCCTTCCGCCTACCGGCTGGTCCTGGGCGAGCCCGTGTGGAAGTGGCTGGCGCTGCTGGCGATCCTGCTGGTGGCACTGCCGGCCGTGGCCCTGCTGAGCTGGCTGGGCCTGCGGCTGGACCGGCGGCTTTCGGAAGCGCCACCCCTCCTGCAGCTGGGCCAGCCGCTCGCCGCGCTGGCGAGCCTGCTCCTGACCCTCTGGCTGAACTACCTGGCCGGCGAGCCGCTGCGCCTGACCGGGCAGGCGCTGATCGGCGCCACCGTGGTCACGGAGTTCGCGTTCTTCGCCGTCGCGGCCTGGCTGGTATTCGTGCTGACCAACCGCGCCGGTGCGGCGATCGTCCACGCCCAGCACCGTCGGCCGCGCAGCATCGACGCGCAACTCATCCGCCTGTCGTTCCGCCTGCTCGGCATCTTCGGCATCCTCTACATCGCCGTTCACGCCGCCGATAAGCTGGGCATCCCGGTCGGCCCGCTCCTGGCCGGCATCGGGGTCACAGGCCTCGCGATCGCGCTCGCGGTGCGCCCGACCATGGAGAATGTGATCGCCGGCTTCATGCTGTTCGCCGACCGGCCGGTGCGGATCGGCGAGTTCTGCCAGTTCGGCGACAAGATGGGCACGGTGGAGGAGATCGGCCTGCGCTCGACCCGGATCCGCGGGCTCGACCGGACGGTGATCACCGTACCGAACGCCGACTTCTCGCAGATGCAGATCGTGAACTTCACCCGGCGCGACCAGATGCTGTTCAATCCGACGATCGCGCTCAGCTACGAGACCACCACCGACCAGTTGCGCTACATCCTGGCGCGGATCCGCGAGATGCTGATCCGTCATCCACGCGTGACGCCGGATCCCGCTCGCATCCGCTTTGCCAATTGCGGACGCGGCTCGCTGGAGCTGGACATCTTCGCCCATGTCGCTTCCACCGACTATGGCGAGTATCTCGGCGTCCGCGAGGATCTGAACTTCCGGATCAAGGACATCGTTGAGGAAGCGGGTGCGCGATTTGCCGTGCCGATCCAGCTGGTCCGCTGGTCGCGCGACGGGGGCCCGGATGAGGCACGAATCCAGGAGATTCACGACGAGGTCGAGAAGTGGCGCATGGGCAAGCGCCTGCCCTTCCCCGACTTCGCCGAGCACGAGCGCCATGCGCTGGCCGACACGCTGCCTTTCCCGCCGGAAGGCTCCGCTTCCTACCGGCGGCAGGACGCCGGCTGACCCGTCACCATGCCGGCGTCAGCTCGGGCGCCAATCGATCGGCACATGGCCCGGCTCCGACCTCACCCGCTCCAGCCACGCCCGTATCCGCGGATAGGGCCCCAGGTCGAAGCCGCCCTCTGGGGCGACATGGGTGTAGGCATAGAGGGCGATGTCGGCCAAGCAATAACGCTCGCCCACCATGTAGCGCCGCCCCGCCAAGTGCTGCTCCATGACGGCCAGCGCGGCGTAGCCCCGCTCGAGGAGACGGGGCAGGTCGGCCTGGCGCGGATCGTCCGGCAC
>NZ_WUJP01000355.1 GCF_009806515.1 Geminicoccus flavidas
CATCCGCAGGAAGCGCGCCACGGCGACATAAGGCTCATGGCTGTACTGCTCGAAGAACAGCCATTGCAGGGTCTGGGCACGCTCCAGCCGCTCGGCCGGCCAGAACGCACTATCGACCGCGAGATAGCACAGGATCGCCCCGCTCTCGCTGAGAACCGTGCCGTCCTGGAGTTGCAGGACCGGGATCTTGCCGACCGGGTTGAGCGCCAGGAACTCCGGGCGGCGCGTCTCTCCCGCCACCACGTCATGCTCCACCAGCCGGAACGGGATGCCCAGCTGGTGCAGGAGCAGGCGCACCTTGTAGCCGTTGCCGGACGGCAGGTAGTCGTGAAGGATCAGCATCGGCAAGCTCCACCGTCGGCCAGCGCGGCGCCGTCCGCCTCAGCCGGGCGCGATGTCCACCCAGCTTGCCGTCTCGGCCGCGCGGAACACCGCATCGATCACCCGCATGTTGCGGAAGCTGTCCTCCAGCGGCACCGGCTGCTCGTGACCGTCCAGGATAGCCTTCGCCAGCGCGTCCATCATGATCCCGTACTGGTCGCAGGTGGAAATCTCGATCACCTCCCGCGCATCCTGGCGCAGCTCGCCGTGGTCCAGGAACAGGCGACAGGGCCGGTCGTTCGGCGCGTTGAACGGGATCTCGACCTCGACCCGCCCCGTCTCGCCGATGAACGACATGGTCTGCCGGGGCGCCATCTGGGTCCCGTAGGTGAAGGCGCTGGTGAAATCACCGAAGTCCAGGATCACCGAGCCGCGCCGGTCGATGCCGGTGACGGGATCACGCTCGATCACCGCACTCACCCGCAAGGGCTCCCGCTCGCTGACGAAACGCGAGGTGGTGATCGGGTAGCAGCCGATGTCGAGCAGGCCGCCGCCGCCCCATTCCCGGACGTTGCGGACATTGGCCGGATCGACGTTGTGGTAGGAGAAATGCCCGGTGATCGCGAGCAGCTTGCCGATCTCGCCGCGCTCTACAATGGCACGCGCCTTGTGCCACTGCGGATGGGTGCGGACCATGAAGGCTTCCTGGATGAACTTGCCGGTCCGGTCGCGCACCTCCTGCAGGCGCCGCGCATCCGCTTCGTCCAGGCCCAGCGGCTTCTCGCACAGCACGTGCTTGCCGGCCTCGGCGGCCTTGATCGTCCAGGGCACGTGCTCGTGATTGGGCAGCGGATTGTAGACGAGGTCGATCTCGGGGTCGGCCAGCAGTTCCTCATAGGAGCCATAAGCCCGGGGGAGGCCCAGCTCCCTGGCCGTCGCCTCTGCCTTGGCCAGGGTACGGGAGGCCAGCGCCACGGGCTCCGCGTAATGACAGTCACGCATCGGCGGGATGACCTTGGTCGTCGCGATCTTGGCCGCCCCCAGGATCCCCACTCTCAGCTTCGCCATGATGCCCCACCTTCCTTCCACCGCTGCGTTGAGCCCGGTTTGCCGGTCGGCGGGGCATGGATCAAGCCCGGTCGAGCCCGTTTCACTTCCGGTCGAGGAAGTCGCCGACCTCCAGTAGGATCAGCTCGTTGGCATCGGCCCGATCGACGAACCGTCCGGCCGAGAACGGCAGGTTGTTGTCGTTGCCGACCACGATCCGGCCAGACCCCGCCACGTCGACGTTCTCGATCGTGAAGAAGGGGAAGTCGAACTTGCCGTCCCCTCCGCCCTGGCGCGCCAGCCCCTTGGGATCGGCGATGTCCATCAGGTCGAGATGCGCGATCTTGCGCACCGGCCGGCCGGGCTCGCCAAATTCGATCAGGTAGACACGCTTGAACGCCGCCGGGCTGGCGATGCAGCGCTCGGTGACCTCGCCCTGACAGGCATCGGCCGGCGAGCCTTCCAGATTGTCCCGCTCGATCACCAGACCGCGCGTGGCATCGATCATGTTGAAGTCGCCAATCGCGTGGCCGTCCTCCTCCAGCGGATAGAACCAGGAACGGCCGCTCCAGACACCCTGGGCGGTGTCGAACTCCAGGATGCGAAGCGCCTCCTTCCCGTCCACCGTCTCCGGCCGTCCCTCCTTGTCCAGGAGCGGCCCCTCCAGCAGCGGGTAGAGGAAGGCGCCGTCCGGCGACTGCGCCATGCCTTCGAAGCCCTTGGACCGCCGGACCTCGAACGCGACCGGCCCGGGTGCGGGCGGCATCAGCACGGAAGGATGATCGGCCGAGCGCACCGTGCGGCCGTCGACCAGTGTCTCCACCACGCGCAGGACCCGGCCGGTCCGGTCGACCTCCAGCAGATAGGGGCCGAACTCCTCGCCGATCCAGTAGCGGTCGCCGACCGACTGGATGCTTTCCGGATCGAAATCAGCCCCGGTGAGGTAGCGCTCCGCGGTCGTCTCCGTGGCGATCCGGAACGGCACGACCCGGTCGGGGTCATGAAGGAAGGTGGTCCTGACCCGCCGCACCCGGCCGGAGGCCCAGTCGGCTTGGAGCTCGTGGAACATCAGGAGCGCGTCAGCCGAGTTAGCCTTGGCGCCGAAGCCATTGTCGGTCAGCACCAGGAACCGGTCGCCGCCCAGGGAGCGGATGCCCGAGAAGCCCTGCACCGGCTGGCCGACCAGCGGGAAGGCCAGCCCGGTCGGCCGGATCTGCCCGCCGGCATTGGTGGTGCCGTCCAGGCTGCCAGGCTCGTCCACCCGCAGGTTGCCCGGACCGGCGAACTTGCCGGAGGTCTGGAACAAGGCGGGCGCGTCCGCCGGCGGCGGCACCATGGTCATGGCCGGCAGGATCGCATGGCCGGCCAGCTCCGCTGGCACCGACTGGGCCTCGGCCGGCGACGGAGCCAACGCCATGAGCCCGACCCCGGCCAGGAGACAGGACAAGGCCTTGCGCATCGAGATCTCCAAGGGCAGCTGCTGTGGTGCCGCTGCGGTTAGAGACGCGCGATGACGGCCAGATGACCGGAAGGCCGTGTCAGCCGTGAACCCGGTCCAGTTCGGGCAGCAGGACCACGCTTTCCTGCTCGTTCGGATCGGTCCTTGCGATCAGGGCCACGCAGGGCTCGCTGGAGCTGGCATTGTAGGGTTGGTGCGGCATGTCCGCCGGGATGTAGAGGAAGTCGCCGGCATTGGCCTCCAGATGTTCTGTCAGCCCCTCGCCGTACCACATGCCCGAGGAGCCGCTCAGCACGTAGAGCGCCGTCTCGTGCGCGGCGTGCTTGTGCGCCTTGGCCTTGGCACCAGGCGGGATGGTGACGAGCTGCAGATGGATGCCGCGGGCACCCACCGATTCCGCCGAGATCGCGGGCGTGTAGGACAATGCCTGCTTGCCGGTGAAGGTCTCTCCTGCCCGCACCACTCGGCAGGTCGGAGCGCCCGTGGTCGTCTGGTTGGTCATCGCCTCATCCTCCGGAGTTCATGCGCCAGCACGTCAGGCTTCCCGCAGCCACAGCTCACCGATCGCATGATCCGAGCACTTGCGCATCACCAGCTCGGCCCGGTTGCGGGTGGGCAGGATGTTGCTCTGCAGGTTGGCGAGGTTGACCCGCCGCCAGATGTCGCGCGCCACCTCGATCGCCTCCGCCTCGCTCAGGTCGCGGAAGTGATGGAAGTACGAGGTCGGCCGCTGGAACACGGTGCGCTGCAATGCCTGGAAGCGGGCGATGTACCAGCGCTCGATGTCCGCCTCGTCGGCGTCCAGGTAGATCGAGAAGTCGAAGAAGTCGGAGGCCACCACCGAGCCGCCGCGGCTGGATCCGCCCGAGGAGAGTTGCAGGACGTTAAGCCCCTCGAAGATCAGAATGTCCGGCCGGTGCACCGTCTGGAAGCGGCCAGGCACGATGTCGTAGGCCTCGTGGGAGTAGACCGGTGCTCGCACCTCGGCCTGGTTCGCCCGCACGTTCGCCAGGAAGGCGATCATCTGCGGCAGGTCGTAGCTTTCCGGAAAGCCCTTGCGGTTCATCAGGCCGCGCTCCTCCAGCACCCGGGTCGGATGGAGGAAGCCATCGGTGGTGACCAGCTCGACGGTCGGGTGGTCCGGCCACTTGGCGAGCAGGGCCCGCAGGACACGGGCGAACGTGCTCTTGCCGACCGCCACGCTGCCGGCCACCGCGATGATGTAGGGCCGGCGGATCGGCAGCCGACCCAGGAAGTCGTCCGTGACACGGGTGAGCCCGCGCGCCGCGCGGACATGGAGGTTGAGCAGGCGGGTGAGCGGGAGATAGATCTCCTCGACCTCCGCGCGCGACACATAGTCGGTGACGCCGCGCAGGGCAGTCAGGTCCGCCTCGCTCAGCGTCAGCGGCACGTTGGCGCGCAGTCCCGCCCAGTCGCGCCGGGAGAAGGTGGCGTGGCTGCGCGGCGCGCGCTCCCCGCCGCTGCAGGGCAGCTCATCGGAAGCCAACCAGGCCGCTCCTCGCTTCGACGGTCGTGCAAAGTGCCGGCCCGAAGGTCCGGCCGGCCCCGGCGAGATAGGCCTTCCGCGCCGTGGCGTCGAGGGTCCGGGCTGCGGTTGCGCCGCTCAGAACAGGCTGAGCTGCCCGTCCGGCGCCGGGGGGCGGAACAGGTCGGTACGCAGCGGCACGCGCCGGCGATGGAGGCCGTGGCGCTGGCGGGCCAGCCGGAACCGGTCGGCGATCAGCCGGGCGAGCGGGCCCTCGCCCCGCATCCGACTGCCGAACTCCGGGTCGTTCAGCCGGCCGCCCCGGGCCTGGCGGATCAGCGACAGGACCCGGCCCGCCCGGTCGGGTCGGTGGGTCTCCAGCCAAGCCTGGAAGAGCTCCTTCACCTCGTGCGGCAATCGCACCAGCGTCCAGAACAGCAGGTCCGCCCCAGCTGCCGCCGCGGCCTCGGTCACGGCCTCGATCTCCTGGTCGTTGAGCCCGGGGATCACCGGCGCCATGTTCACCCCCGCCGGCACGCCGGCCTCCGCCAGCCGGCGCAGGGCGGCAAGCCGGACGGATGGTGTGGGGCAGCGCGGCTCGAGCTGCCGGGCCAGTTCCCCGTCGAGCGTGGTCACCGATACTTGCACCCGGACGAGGCCGTGGCCGGCCAGCGCTTGCAGCAAGTCGAGGTCGCGCACCACGCC
>NZ_WUJP01000356.1 GCF_009806515.1 Geminicoccus flavidas
CGCCGACTTGGTGACGATGCCCACCGGATGGCGCGCCTCCAGCAGAACTTCGAGGACCGAGCGAGTGATCCGCAGGCGCCGCTCCACCGGCTGGTAGGGGTCGGTGGCGGCACCCAGTGCGATCGGCCGGGCGACATAGCCGGGGCGCGCCAACTCCCGGCGCAGCACGGCAGCGGCATCTTCCTTGGCGAAGATCCGCGTCTCGAAGTCCAGGCCGGAGGAAAGCCCCAGGAAGGCATGCCAGGGCCGGGCATAGCAGTAGATGCAGCCATGCTCGCAGCCCCGATATGGGTTGATCGAGGCATCGAAGCCGATATCGGGCGACTGGTTGTAGGTGATCAGGGAGCCCGTGCGGTCCGGCCGGACCTCGGTACGCGGCCCCACCTGAGCCAGCAGTTCCGCCAGGGTGTCCCAGCCGTCATCCGCCAGCGCAGCGGCATGCCGCTCGAAGCGGCCTGGCGGGTTGAGGGTGGCGCCGCGGCCTTTGTGCACCTGCTGCATGCATAGAACATAACAGGAACATTCAGCACCGGCAACAGCGGCTGCCTTCTGGAGAGGGGTGTCAGGTGGACGGCTCGACTGCCTCCACGCCCAGGCTGCGCAGGGCGGCCAGCCGGGCGAACCTCAACTGCAGGACCCGGCGTCGCGCTGCTGCCAGAGTGAATGGCTGGAGCGGCCGGATCTCCTCCGCGTCATAGGCGTCCGCCACCAGCACGCCCGGCTCCGGCGGCAGGAGGTCCAGCGGGAAGTCGGCGGCGACCGCGAAGCCAAACCGGTCACAGAACTCGGCGTAGGCGCGCCATTTGTGATCGGTCAGGTAGTCGGCCGCGCAGGACTTGATCTCGATGATGGTGATCCGGCCGTCCTGGCCCAGCGCCATGATGTCGGCCCGCCGTCCGTTGGGGAGCGGCACTTCGAGGATCGGCGCCATGCCTGCCTGGACCAGATAGCGGACCACGCCGCGCACCACTGCGCGGGTCACTTCCGGCCGACTCGCCGGCACCTGCGGATATGGCTGAACGTCCCCGTTCTGGACGGGACAGGCTTCGGCGGCTGGGTGCGGCAACGATTTATTAACTCCGGTGGGCGATGTTCGTGCCTAGAGCCGATCCCTGGCCCAGGCAAGGGCGGCTCCACACCCTACCCGGGACACCTGCCTTGCCATCGGCTCCACCCGTGATTGCATTGCCACAGCATCCCCGCAACCATGCTCCACTGTTCCTACTGTGTGACGGCGGTCACAGCCAAACCCGGCCGATCTTTGGCATCATTCAAGGCATGACGGCTGTCCGGCCAGAGGTGCCGCCCGTCCTTGGAGTATGGGAATGATCCCGTTGCCCGGCCGTATCTGCCTGCTGGTGCTGGCCATGGTCCTGACCTTCGGCCTGCTGCTGGACCGGCCCCGCCCGCTGGCGGTGCAGCCGCCCAGCCACCTGCCGGCGGTGATGGACCACCTCCCCCAGCGTCTCTGAGAACGCCCGCCGCGCGCTGGTGGTGCCGGGCAGCAGCCTGGGCCTGAATACGGCGCAGACGCCGGGCATGGACCGGGCAGCCGTGATCAGCTTCGCCCGGGTGGGAGCGAAGAAGCTCTGGGCCGGCACGGATGCGCGAGGGTGAGCGGCTGGAGTTCACCACATAGGCGGGCCGGGGCGACTTCATCCACTTGCGACCGTTCGTGCCGCACCAGGAGATCAGCGCCAGCGACATCGAGCTTCTGGAATGGGTACTGGTGCGCAACGATCAGGAGGCGGTGGTGGTCAAGCTGGACATGCCCGTTGCCGAGCAGCCTGAAACAGTGGCCTGGGTCGACCCGATCCACAAGGGACCGGGTGGCTGAACGACACCGGGCGCCACCGCGCGATCGTCAGCCCGACTGAGCGCCAACGAGGCCACGAGCCGCCCGGCAGCCAATCCGGTGCCGCACCGGCCGAACCCGAGGAAAGCGACCGTTGCTCGATCGACCTCGTCGTAACCGGGTGACCCCCTTCGGGACGATCGAGGCATCGCTGCATCGCGGCCGCTATCTCGGCAATCGCGGCGATCTTCACATGGCGGACGGCACTCTCGGGCGGAGCTGGCGCGTCTGGCGCTGGATCACCTGCACCCTGCAGGGCAGGAACGGCTATCGCGTCACCTTCGACAGGCGTGGTTGCTACTATCCTCTGTTCTTCGCCGACGAGGCGGTGGCGCTGGCGGCCGGGCACCGTCCATGCGCGCAATGCCGCCGCGCCGACTTCCTGCGCTTTCGCGCGAGCCGGCGGCAGGCCCATGGCCTCCCGGCCGACCAGTTCGTTTCTGCCGACGAGATCGACCGGGCACTGCACCCGGCCCGCATCGATCGAAATGGCCACCAGGTCGCGCACGCTGTACCGCTGGGCGACCTTCCGGAAGGAATGTTCGTCACCCTCACCGACGCTCCGGAGGTGCCGTTCCTCCTCTGGGAAGGCAGCCTCCATCCCTGGATCCACCAGGGCTATGCAGTGCCCCATACGGCTCGTCCCGACGCGATGGCCCGGGTGCTGACACCCCTGCCCACCGTGTCGACGCTGCGCGCGAGCTATCGCCGCTGCTGGATGTCCTGCCGGCAGGCGGAGCGGCGCCCTTTTCCGAGGCAGTGCCACAGGCCATGCCGTTCTGATCTGCGGATCAGCGCCCGCACGCTGCGCGAGACCCGCGGCTGGTGGTCTGGACGGGACTGGGAGGTGGTGGGCGCGACAGGGATCGAACCTGTGACCCCTACGATGTCAACGGGGCGTTTCTCTAAGGTTTCCAAGGACTAAGGCCAACTGCCTTGTAGGCTGTTCGACGCTCGCGGACAAGGAAAACCGCGAGATGCTTAACGAAGACGTAACAGCTCCAGCTGAGGTTCTTCCCTTCCGCCTGGGCACCGAGCAGCAGCTTGCCCGGCTGCGCAAGCAGAAGGCGGAGATCGAGTTCGATCTGTTGGGGCAGATCCTGGCCCGTTGGCTGGACGATGATCGGCCGCGCCTGGGCGGTGCGGCACCTGGCGACTTCGGCGTGCCGATCTATTCGGCCATTGCTCAGGTCCTCGCCCATCTGGAGCAGGTAGGCGGGCAGCCGGCCGATCTGGCAGCCGAGCTGGCCGGTGACAGCCGGTTCCGGCCGGACGATGTCCGCAAGACGCTACGCCGCGCGATCGAGGAAGGAGCGGAGAACCCGTTCGGCAAACCCACTGACCTCGTGCGCAAGCTGCGGGAGATCAACGCCCGCTTCGCCGCGCAGGAGCGGGCAGCCGAGCTGGCCGAGAAGGCGCTCGACCTGAGCGTCACGCCTCAGGAGCTGATCGGCTGGCACACCGACCAGTGCGCACGTCTGCGGGGGCTTGCCACCGCCGGTGCTTCCCGGTTCGGCTTGACCGCAGGTGACAGCCTGCAGCCGGACCTATCCATGCCCGAGCTGATCCGCGGCCTCCTGCCGGCGGCCGGCAAGACGCTCCTGTTCGGTGCCAGCAACACCGGCAAGTCGTTCGCGGCCGTCGACATGGCCTTCCGGATCGCCGCGGGCATGGAGTGGCATGGGCGCCGGACCGAGCCGGGCGCGGTGCTCTATCTCGCGGCCGAGAACCCGGAGAGCATCCGGCGCCGCATCTATGGCTGGTCTATCCGTCACCAGATCAAGATCCCCGACCGGCTGATGGTCGCTTCAAGGCCGGGCTCGCTCCTGGACCGGGAGAACGTCGCGGCGCTGCTCGACGAATGCCGGCGCATCCGTGCCGAGCTGGGCGAGCCGATCCGCCTGGTGGTGATCGACACGCTCGCCATGATGATGCCGGGCGGCGACGAGAACAGCGCCGAAGACATGGGCCAGGCGATCGCTGCCTGCGACGAGCTGGCGGCGGTGACCGGCGGGATGATCCTGGTGATCCACCATGCTGGCAAGGATGAGGCGCGCGGTGCCCGTGGCTGGTCGGGTCTCAAGGCGGCGATGGACGTCGAGCTGGAGGCGACCGAGGGCAAGCTGTTCGTCACCAAGAACCGGGACGGCATCCGGCACGTCGAGTTCAACTACGAGATGGAGACCGTCGAGCTGGGCACCAACGCCTATGACGAGACGGTCACCACCCTGGTGCCGCGCCATGGCGACACCGTCCAGAAGGGCGCTCGCAAGGAGAGCGGACCACGCCGGAAGCGGGAACTGCCGCCAGCGGCGAGGATCGCGCTGGATGCGCTCAAGACCGTCATTGCTCGGGAAGGCCGGACACAGCCGGACAGTTCGCTGCCGCCAGTTGTCCCGTCCGGTGTCCTGGCTGTCCGGCAGACCAACTGGAAGGACCAGTTCGATCGAGGCCGTCCGGAAGGTCTTAAGGACGACACCCTCTACAAGAGGTGGGCGCGAGGAATTGAGTATCTTCAGGCACATGGCGTACAGGTGAAGGATGGCTGGGCATGGATCGAGCGAGGGCGGAGTGACGATCATGCCTGACCCCCGGATACTTCCCAGATCCACTTATCTGTCCGAAACTGTCCGTCTATCTGTCCGAAATGTCCGAACTGTCCGGACTGGTCAGGGGCACCGCGGCGACCCGGGGCCGGACAGACGGACAGTTGGGACACCCCCTAAAGGGGGTGGTCCCCGCAACTGTCCGTCTGTCCGGCTGGTCCCCGGGTCGCTCCGCGAGCTTGCCCGGCGGGTTGTCCGTCTGCCTGCAGCTGGGCGTCTTGGCCCTGAGGCGGTCGCAGTCGAGCGGGATGGCATCGCCGAGGATCTGTGCGAGCTGGCAACCCTGTTGGAGCGAGCATGACGACGGACGCTTTCCAGGCCGCCTGTGCGCCCGCCGACCTGGACGCCGCCACCAAGCTCGACCGGCTACGTGCGGCTGCCATCGCAGAGGCGCAGGGCGGTAGCTGCTGCGGCCGCCGCCAGCTCCTGCGGCGAGCCGAGCTATGGGCGCTCTCGACGCTGCACTGCGACGCCGCCCTGCCCTTCCGCACGGCCAGGCGGGAGGCCCGGCGCTTCCGTGACAGCCTGGACATGGCCCTCGCGGGTCCTCCTGGCGCCCAAGACAAATGGGTCGGCTAACCGCTTGAGTTGCCTAGTGTCCGACCTTCGGTGTGGTTGAGTTACTGTCGGGATTTAAGATGTTGAATTCTCAACTATTTCCCGATCTTGAGACTGATCCGAACCTGATCAGCAAGTCCGAGTTCGCGGAAGCGATCGGGGTGCACAAGACCCGCGTCTCGCAGCTGATCAAGCTGGGCCTGCCGGTCGAACCGGATGGTCGGGTCCACCTGGAGCGCGCCCGCGCCTGGGTGGACAGCCATGTCGCCAAGCGGGCACCGCGGGTGGATGCCGAGCAGAAGGCCCGCCTGGAGAGCAAGCGCCAGATCGATGCGCACAAGGCCAAGCTCCTGGAGCTGGACGTCGAGCAACGCACCGGCGCCCTGGTCAACAAGCGCCTGGCAGAAGATGCGTTCTTCCGCTGGGTGCGTGGCGAGCGCGACGCGTGGATGTCTTGGGTCGCCCGGATCGCGCCGACCATGGCCGGCGAGCTGGGGATCGACCAGGCGCTCGCCTTCCAGGCACTGGACCGCCTGGTGCGCGAGCACCTGGAAGAGCTGGCCCGGGCACCGATGGAGCCGCTGGCCCATGCTTGAGCAAGCCGACCAGGTCGAGCAGTGGGTGGGCGAGATCTGCCGGCGGGCGATCGCCCCGGCACCGATGCTGACGGTCGCGCAGTGGGCCGATCGCTACCGCATCCTGCCGCCGACCAGCGCTGAGCCTGGCCCATGGCGCACCGAGCGCCTGCCCTTCCTGCGCGAGATCATGGACGCCATGACGCCCAGCTCGCCGGTCGAGCGGGTGGTGGTCATGAAGTCCGCGCAGGTCGGCTGCACCGAGGCGCTGCTGAACCTGATCGGCTTTGCCATCCACCACGTGCCGAGCAACATCCTCCTGGTAATGCCCAGCACCGAGATGATCCGCCGGAACACGCCGACCCGGATCGATCCCTTCATCGATTCTACGCCGGTCCTGCGCGAGCGGGTGGTGCCATTCCGCTCGCGCGATCCGGGCAACACGGCGGCACGCAAGGCCTTCCGTGGTGGCGAGCTGCTGATGGTCGGTGCGAACAGCCCGGCCGCGTTCCGCTCGATCCCGGCCCGGTTCATCCTGCTGGATGAGGTGGACAGCTACCCGGGCGACGTCGGCGGCGAAGGCGATCCGGTGGCACTCGCCAGCCGTGCGGCGATGACCTTCCGCGGCCGGCGCAAGATCGTGCTGGTGAGCACGCCGACGATTGCCGGTTTCTCGCGGATCGAGCGAGCATTCCTGGAGGGCGATCAGCGCCGGCTGCTGTCGCCCTGCGTTCACTGTGCCGAGCCGTTCGAGATGCGCTTCGAGCACGTCACCTGGCCGGAAGGACGCCGCGAGCTCGCCCAGCTCACCTGCCCGCATTGCGGCTGCGGGATCGAGGATCACCAGCGCCTGGCGATGCTCGGCAAGAGCTTCTGGAAGGCGACCGCGGAGGGCGACGGCCGCACCGCCAGCTTCGCGATCGGTGGCCTTGCCAGCCCCTTCACCGATGCGCGCGAGCTGGCGATCGAGCACGGCCAGGCGTATCGCGACCCCGCCCGGTTGAAGACCTTCAAGAACATCCGCCTGGGTGAGCTGTGGACCGAGGATGCCGAGCCGGTGCCGGCTGCCGCGGCCTTCCTTGCTCGCCTCGAGGAGTGGGGCGAGCGTCTGCCAGCCGGCG
>NZ_WUJP01000339.1 GCF_009806515.1 Geminicoccus flavidas
GATTACCGGCAACGCGGCCTCGGCCGGGATGCAGGCGCCTAAGATCCTGTGGCTGCGCGAGCACGAGCCCGACGCCTACCGGCGGCTGGCCAAGGTGCTCCTGCCCAAGGACTTCGTGCGCCTGCGCCTGGCCGGCACCTATCGGACGGACCCGGCCGACGCATCGGGCACGCTCCTGTTCGACCTGAACGCCCGGAACTGGTCAGAGGACCTGCTGGCCGCCCTGGAGATCCAGCGCGACTGGCTGCCGGACGTGGTCGAGAGCCCGGAACTGGCTGGACGACTGACGGCCGAGGCCGCTTCCCTCACCGGCCTGCCCGAGGGTCTGCCGGTGGCCGCCGGGGCCGGCGACAATGCCGGGGCGGCCCTGGGTGCCGGCGTGGTGCGCCCGGGCCAGGGCGTGCTCTCGGTTGGCACGTCCGGCACGATCTTCGTCCATGGCGGCCAGGCGATGCGCGACCCGAACGGCGCCCTGAATGGGTTCTGTGCTGCGGCGCCGGGCGGCTGGCATCTGATGGGGGTGATCCTCGCTGCCGGCGGGGCGCTGCGCTGGTATCGCGACGCGGTGGCGTTCGAGGAGCGGGCCCGGGCCGCGGCCGACGGGAAGGACGTCTACGACCTGCTGCTGGCCGAAGCTGCCGAGGTGCCGCCCGGCGCGGACGGCCTGTTCTTCCTGCCCTATCTGTCCGGTGAGCGCTCGCCGCACATGGATGCGTCGGCGCGCGGCGCCTGGATCGGCCTGACCTTGTCGCACGACCGGCGCCACATGGTCCGGGCACTGCTGGAAGGTGTTGGCTTCGCCTATCGCGACTGCCTCGTGCGGATGCGGGCGCAGGGTGCGGAGTTCGGCGAACTGGTGGTGGTGGGCGGCGGGGCCAGGAGCGCTGCCTGGCGTCAGATGCTAGCCGACCAGCTGGGCCTGCCGCTGGTGGTGCCGCAGGCCGAGGAAGGGCCGGCAATGGGTGGTGCGATCCTGGCCAGCGTCGCCGCCGGGCTGCAGCCGGACGTCGAGCAGGCCGTGGCAGCGATGATCCGCCCGCCGGCCAGGCGCATCGAGCCCGATCCGGAGCGGGCTGCCGCCTATGCCCGCCTGCACGAACGCTATGCCGCCTTCTATCCGGCCTTGCGCGGCCTGACCGGATGACCCTCGAAGAGCTCGGCCGGCTGCTGGCCGAGCTGCCGGGCGTCGCCCAAGGCAGCAGCTATGGCACGCCTGCCTGGCGGCTGCACCGTCGGCTGCTGGCCCGGCTGCGGGAGGATGGCCGAACGCTGGTCCTGTGCGTCGATCCGAACCGGCGCGAGCAATTACTGGCGAGCCGGCCGGACCTGTTCCACCTGACCGAGCACTACCGGCCGCACCCCTACGTGCTGGTCGTCCTGCCGATGATCACGACGGATGAGCTGCGCCCCCTGCTGGCAGAGGCCGCCGCGGCGGCCCGCAGAGGGCGGCGGCACACTGTCAGCTGAACAGGTCGTCCGCTGCCACGGTCTTGTCGCCGATCCGGATCGTCCAGTCGACATGGTTGGACTGCCAGTCCTCCACCATGCCGAGGGGGGTGGTATCCACCGCCAGCCACAGGTCGCGGCCGACCGTCCAGGCGTCCAGGCCCTTGAAGTCGATGCCCTCGATCTGGATCTGCGACCTACCCTGGTGGTCGATGATCCGGTCGATGCCGCCGTCGCCGTGGCGCAGGAGATAGGTGTCCTCGCCGGCACCGCCCTGCAGTGTGTCGGTCCCGGCGCCGCCGTCCAGCCGGTCGTTGCCGGCACCGCCGAACAGCTGGTCGTCGCCGCCCAGGCCCCGCAGATGATGCCCGGCATCGGAAGGTGCGCGCAGGATGTCATTGCCCGTGGTGCCGACCACGTCCGGGGTGGGCTGCGGCAGGGTCGGGTCGGGGGTGACCGTCCCGTCGGTGAGGAGGGAGGCGATGCCCTTCAGGCCGCCTTTGGTCAGGATGCCGGACCAGTTGCCCTCGTGGCCCAGATACTGGTCGATGATCGCCACGTCCTTGCCCGCGACCCGGACATACAGGTCGGGGCCGGAGACGATCGCCTGGACGTCGTCCGGATCCGCATCGAGCAGGTTGATCTTGTTGCTGCCGGAAAAATCGAACACCCGGTCGGGCTTCGCCTCGGACAGGCCGAACACATAGGTGTCGGCGCCCTCGCCGCCATAGAGCAGGTCCGCACCGGCCCCGCCGTCCAGCACGTCGTCGCCCGCCCCGCCATGGAGGCTGTCCTCGCCGGCATCGCCGTGCAGCTGGTCGTCGCCCCGGCCGCCATGGAGCTGGTCGTTGCCGGTGCCGCCCCAGACCAGGTCGCGGCCGTCGCCGCCATCGATCCAGTCATGGCCGCCCCGGCCCCAGAGCTGGTTGTCACCCTCATTGCCCTGGATGCGGTTAGCGCCCTCGCCGCCGACCACGTCATGGGCGGCGGAGCCCAGGAGGTCGATGTTCTCGATCGCCGGGTGGATCTGCTGGACGAACGGGTTGAAGCCGGCCGGCAGACTCACCCCGACCTGGTCGCCCAGCACGAAAGTGGCGAGGCCGTCGGGCGACAGGTTCGGCAGCTCTGCCTTGAGGCTCGTGGCATAGGTGTCGCGGATCGCGACCGTGTCGATGCCGCCCTTGTCGAAGCCCTCTCGGTTCTCGATCGCCAGGTCGCGCACGCTCTCCACATAGATCCGGTCGTTGCCGCCATCACCGCTGCCGATGTCGGTACCGGGGTCACCATCCACTACGTCGTCGCCGGCCCCGCCGCCGACCAGGTCATTGCCGCTGCCGCCATGGACGACATCGCTGCCGGTGCCGCCATCGACGATGTCGTTGCCTTCCTGGCCGTCCACCAGGTCATTGCCGGCCCCGCCCTGGAGGACGTCGTTGCCCTTGCCACCCCGCACGACGTCGTCGCCGTCCTCGCCATCCAGGTCGTCGTTGCCGTCGCGCCCGTCGATGACGTCGTTGCCGGCCCCGCCCTTGATCACGTCGTCGCGGTCGGTGCCGGTGAGCACGTCGTTGCCACTGCCGCCCTGCAGGTGCTCGCCGACTGGGCCCAGCCCCTCGCCGCCCCGGTCGCTGTCGTCGACCTCGACCGGCGGGATCTCGGCGGACGGCAGGGGGCTGAGGGTGAGCTCGGTGCTGATCCCCGCGATCGCGGTCAACCCTTCGAGCGGCTGGATCTGGTCACCGCCGGCAGTCCCGGCCAGCGCCGGCATGCCCTGGGCACCCGTCAGCAGCGCGCCGCCGCCCGCCATGACCGCCAGACCTGTGTCCAGCACCGGCACCGCGGCAGCTGCCGCATGGCCCTGACCCTGGCTGACCGGACCCGCCAAGCCCTCGCCGCGCTGGAGCGCCAAGCCGCGCTCACCGCCACGGCCGGCCAGCGTACCGGCCTCGCCGCCGCCCTCGCCGCGCGGCATGGCGAACATGCCCTGGTGCCCCTGGGCCAGCAGCAGTCCCACGAAGGCAGCACCCAGCGGCGTGCCGAGCGTGGCGTCGGCACGGCGGCGGCGCTCGCCGCGACGCGGTGCGGGCCGATCATCATCGTCCAGCTCCAGACCCGGCACCGCCGGATCCTGGCCCCCCGCAGCTTCCACTCGAACCCCGTCCGCCGCCTGCAACGCCATGGCCTGCTCTCCCGATGTCCCCCGGCCGCAGTGTCCAACTGGGACATCGAACGCTCATGAATGCCGATCTACCTGCAGGTTAGTTGTTCATCCGCTTAGTTTCAAAGAGTTTTTCTACCGATGGTTACATTCGACATGAAGCCGGCAATCAGCCGCAAGTCGAGATGAAGCAACGGCGCAGGTGGCGGCGGCAACTGGCTGAACTGATGGGAACAATTACGTCGGCTGCTCGTGACGGCGCAGAATGGCGCCCAGCACGTCGCGCATGCCGACCGCGCCGACCAGCCGGCCGACCTCGTCCACGAGCGGCACCGGCAGGCCGCTCGCGTTCATGATCTGGATCACCTGGCGCATCGGTACCGTGGGGTGCGCTACCGCAAGTTGCCCAACCTGCCCGGCCAGTGCCTCCATCGGCACCAGGCTCAGGCCGTGCTGGCCCTGGCGGGCCTGCAGCAGCGCACCGCCATTGTCCAGCAGCACGGCGGTACTGCGCCGCCGGTCCAGCCACAGCCAGCCATCCCCGCACGGCTCCAGGTCGCGCCGGTCGCGCATCAGGTGGCGGGCGGTCAGCACGTTCAACGGATTCACGTTGGCCACGAAGTCGCGGACATAGGCGGTGGCGGGTCGTGCCACGATCTCCTCGGGCGGGCCTGCCTGGATGATCCGCGCGTCCTCCATGATCGCGATGGTCGAGCCCAGCTTCAAAGCCTCGTCCAGGTCGTGGCTGACGAACAGGATGGTCTTGTTCAGCCGGCGCTGCAGCTCCAGGAGCTCGTCCTGCAGCCGCATCCGGATCAGGGGATCGAGGGCCGAGAACGGCTCGTCCATCAGCAGGATGTCGGCGTCGGTGGCGAACGCGCGCGCCAGGCCCACGCGCTGCTGCATGCCGCCAGACAATTCGTCGGCATGCTTGCCGGCCCACTGCGCCAGACCCACCAGCTCCAGCTTCTCCTGGACGATCCGCCGGCGCTCGGCCGGGGGCATGCCGCGCAGTTCAAGTCCGAAGCCGACATTCTCGGCGACAGTGCGCCAGGGCAGCAGCGCGAACTGCTGGAACACCATGGCGATCCGCCGGGTGCGCAGGCGGCGCAGCGTGGCGGCATCGCAGGCCTGGACATCCACCGCCCGGCC
>NZ_WUJP01000357.1 GCF_009806515.1 Geminicoccus flavidas
TGGTGGCGCTGACAGCCGGGGTTGACGTGCAGAACGATCGCCTCGAGCTGGAGATCGTCGGCTGGGGTCGCGACGAAGAAAGCTGGTCGATCGAGCACCAGGTGCTCTGGGGTGATCCGGCTGGCAAGGAGGTCTGGCAGGTGCTGGATCAGGAGCTGGCGCGCACTTTTCCGCACCGGCGCAAGGTTCCGGCCCTATCGATCCTAGCGGCCTGCGTCGACAGCGGCGGGCACCATACGCAGGCTGTCGTGCGGTTCTGTGCGGAGCGTCATCGCCGGCGGATCTGGGCGATCAAGGGTATCGGCGGGCCTGGCCGCCCCCTCTGGCCGAAGCGGCCGTCCAAGAGCGCCAAGTCGATGCTGCCGATCTACGCGCTGGGCGTGGATGCCGGGAAAGAGCAGCTGATGCGGCGCCTGGCGACCGCAACCGCTGGACCAGGCTACTGCCATTTTCCGGAGAGTCGGGACCTGGACTACTTCCAGCAGCTCACGGCCGAGCGCCTGGTGACCAGGTACCACAATGGCCGGCCGGTACGCTCGTGGCAGAAGGCCGCCGGCGATCGCAACGAAGCTCTGGACTGTCGGGTCTATGCGATGGCTGCGCTACAGGGTGCGATTGCGCTAGGACTGAGGCTGAACAGCCTCGCAGATAAGATGGAGCAGGTCGAGATCATAGAAGGAGAACAGCTGCCGCCGGCAATACCTATCTTACCTCCCACTAGTAGGACACCGCAGGTAATCCTGTCGCCGTGGATGGAGTACAATCACAATTAAACATACTTCAAGAACACTTTGCGTTTCTACGCTCTATTTGAGCACGAGCACTCTCCGGCGTCATCGCCAACAGCTCTGCACGCTCTTTTGGATCCGTAACACACTTTTGCACTATATAATTCAGCACTTTAAATAGTCTACGTGCTACTTCAGGATTGTCCTTCAGATCCATCTGCCCAGGATGTACAGCCTCATTCCCGATGACTCGAAGAGTATCAAGCGCATCCGAAACTGTCCTGTCTAAACCATCTTTTACAGCAGCTGCAATTTGATCGTAAATTCTGTCCTGCTTATATCCTAGGTGATAAAGCAGTTTCTGCAATGCAAGACGAAGCAAAGCAGCCGCGGCTCGCGGCGACAAATCAGCTATTTGACGTGCCTCCTCGAAATCTTCGCGAACATGCTCTGGCATATCAGAATGTGGGAACTCTGCAGCTACAACTCTTGGGTGGACCAACTCTTGTCCGCACCACAGTGCGGGCGCCTGACAATGCTGACACCTCGATAGCCAACAAGATGCTAAAGTGTATTGTAGTTCCTTCTTTCCAGACCCGTGAACCATGACCTTCATGTCCATCAAGCTTGGAATTACAGTCGGATCCAGTTTTGTCCTTAGCGTAGCCTGAAGAACTTTATAGGCTTCTATCAAAGCATCATTGCTAGGCAACCCCTTAATCGGTTGCAGATAGATCTCGTACCATACTTGATGAGCGAAAGCGCCACAGTTTGGACAGCTGAATGCGCACAAACTCAAACTGGGCGCAATGTAACGCATCCTAATTTCTCTCCCGTCTGTCGTCACATTCTGAGAGGTTATCAAGCGCCCATTGCGCAAGCCTACGCAGCGCCTCAGGGCGACTAGGCCGGGGATCATCTTGTTTAGCGATCCAGGCATCTACTCGCGCGAGTTCTTCGGGAGGAACCCGCACGCTTATTTGGGTCGCACCGACGGGCGGGCGACCCCTTTTTCTCGCACCAGTTAATGTTGCTCCCGGCATGAATTGCTCGTACCAGATAAACAGGCTGGCCGGAAGCTCCACCTCCCGGCCAGCCCTAACCTCACGCTGGAAAGGACCTTCCATGCGATCGGCTGAACACGTCCCTAACACGAGTGATACTGCTAGTCCTGCGGTGCACACTCGTGACCTAACGGCCATCACTCGCCATGCGGCCGATCTCGCACAAGCATTCGATGAGCTGAATCAGCAGGTACAGGTGCTGTGGCTCGCTGCGCATGGCGCTGCCTCGATGGTGCCCGACGATGCCGACAGCCTCGTTGACATTCTCCGCTCCATCCACGGCGACTATGGCAGAAAGTGGGAGCGTACCTGGAACATTCAGGCGCAGCTCGACAGCCTGCTGAAGGACGCGAAGCGGACTTGAGCCTGGGAGACAGCCTGCCGGCCATAGGTCCGGCAGGCTAATCCCCTGTTTATGCGAGAATTTACTTTGTTGCAAATTCTCGCAATCATTGCTATCTCTGGCCTATGGCAAGAGCTTCTGACCTGTTGGCTGCGGCCGTCGATGCCCTGGGTGCGGACGAAAAGTACGTGGCCCAGGTGGCTCGCGGGCTCCGCGAGCGGGATCTGTTCATCCGCGAGACGAAGTCACCGCGGTCCTGGCGGCCGTCGCCACAGGATGCGGCACGGCTGATCGCCGCCGTGATGACCGGCTGCCCGGCCATGCATGCTGCCGATCGGCTGGAGGCCCTGCTGGGGGCCAGAATGGCTTCCAGCAGCTGGGACCATGCGCAAATGCTTCCGGCTTGGTTCCAGAAGCTGTGTCCGCTCCTGTTCATGGTCCGGGCTGACGGAGAACGCAGCAGCTTTGTCGATGCTATCGAAGATGTCATCTCCATCGCGCTCCTGGCACCGGACATCTTCGACAAGTGGAACAACCGCTTCGCGTTCGAGCTGGAGCAGAACACGCTGAGCGGCACTTTTCACTTCAACTTGCCGCCTAGCACCCCGCTCGTCTCTGCCGAGCCCGTTGCCAACGCGATCTTGCATTTCGAGCCACATCTGGACGTGCGGCCCAAGATGCAGGTGACCGCCAAGGTCGAATGGGAGCACATCCAGGCGTTTGCGCAGGCCCTGAGCCAATGAAAGGCCCATCCAGCATGGACGGAAAGAACCTCGTCTTCTTTGTCGAGACGCCAGAGCCGGCCACTGGCCTGGCAGTCGATGCCGCCGGTACGATCTCGATCCTGGCGGAAGGCAAGGGCCTGGCCTTGCAGGTGCCACCGGGCCAGCTGGTGCGCATCGCAACGAAGCTCCTACAGATCGCCAACGGGATGGCACCAGCTCCTGCACCGGTCGGCGAAGGCACGGGCCCCTCGCATCTGCTGCTCGATCTCAAGGCGGCCAGCAGTGCGTAGGCGCCCATTCGACCAGATGCGCCTCCGCCTTGCCAAGCTGCTGACGCGCGGCCTGGAGGCGGCTGGTGGCGGCCCCCGAGCAGTCGGCTGGCGCGCTACGCCGGACGTCGCCGGCGCAATCCAGGCCGGCGCCTTTCTCACCGCAGCCCGCGCACAGACTGGCTGGCTGAACGACCCGCGCCTAGCGCGCGCTGTGGCAGTCCTGGTCTCCAGCCTGGTCGGCAGTGGCTACATCCCGCGCAGCCAGCATCCCAATCGCGAGACACGCCGGCGGCTGGCTCACCTGTTCCGACGTTGGGCCAACCGGGCAGACGCCACCGGCCGCACTGATTTCGCCGGTCTTTGCCGCCTGATCGTGCGCAGCATGATCGCTACCGGCGACGGCTTTGCCCGGTTCGTCTGGACGGATGATGCGCTGCCGCTACGCCTGCAGGTCCTGCCGAGCCGCGCCGTTGGGCGTGATGCCGTCCCGGTGCTGGCAAACGGCCATGAGCTGATCGACGGGATCGAGATCGACCGCTTCGGCCGGCCGGTCGCCTACCACATCACCCTGGATGAGCACTTGGCCAGGTCTGTTCGCGTCCCGGCGGAGGAGATCGTCCACGTCTTCGATCAGCTGACCCCTGATCAGTTTCGCGGGTTGTCCTGGCTGGCGCCGGTGCTCACCACCGCGCGGGAGCTGGACAGCTTCAAGGATGCCGCCCTCGCCACCGCGCGCACTGCGGCGCTGTTCTCGGGCGTGATCACCGATGTCGATGGCGCCGGGCTCGAGCCGGGCCAGGAGCAGGGTGACGGGTCGGTGCGGATCGGGGTGACGCCCGGCTCGCTCTGGCATGCCCCGCCCGGCAAGCGGGTCGACTGGAACGACCCACCGAAGCTCGGCGAGTCCGAGACCTTCGTGAAGGCCTACCTGCGCGACATCGCCAGCGGCATGAACATCACCTACGAGCAGCTGAGCGGCGACTACGAAGGCGTCAGCTATTCCAGCGTCCGCGCCGGGGCTAACGAGCACCGCCGCTGGGTCGAACAGACACAGTACGCCTTGATCGTGCCGAGCCTGCTGACACCCGTCTGGCAGCAGTTCCTGCGGATGGTGGTCCTCACCAATGCCCTACCCGGCCACGATCTGGAGGAGCTGGAGCCAGTCGAGTGGCTGATGCCGCGCTTTGCGCACGTCGATCCCAAGGCGGAGATCGGCGCCGACGTCGCGGCGATCCAGGCCGGCCTGAAGTCCCGTGAACAGGTGATCGGCGAGTACGGCTACGACGTCGAGACCATCGACGCGCAGATCGCTGCCGACAGCTTCAAGTCCAGCGAGGTGACCCAGTGACCACGCTCATCACCCGCAAGGGCGCCCTCACCCCATCGACCCTCGATCCCGAGGCGCGGACCGTAAGAGGTACAGCTTCCACCGGCGCCGGCCGTCTGCAGTACGATGCTCTAGGCCCGTACCGCGAGGTCCTGGAGATCTCTGAGCGCGCGATCGACCTGGCGTCCCTGCGGGGGCTCCCCGTGCTGGACAGCCACCGGCGCGACAGCATCGACCGCATCCAAGGCCGAGTAAGGGAAGCTGGAATTGAGGAGGCCCAGTTGGTCGTGGAGCTCGAACTGCTACCTGGCCGAGCCTTCGAGATGGTCCGGAGCGGCATGCTGAAGGGCCTGAGCATCGGCTACTCGGTCGAGCAGTGGCGCAGCGAGGGCAGCGGCCCGCGCCGCACCAAGACCGCCACTCGGTTCACCATTCGCGAAATCTCCCTTGTTGCCGTTCCGGCCGATGCCGGCGCGGTCATCCGCTCTGGAGGAGCTATGGAAGGTCAAGATCCACCCAATGGCGGCACCGACGTCATCGACCGCACGGCGATCGATGCCGACATCCGGCGCATCTGCGATGCCGCCCAGATCGAGCGGTCGGTCACCGATCGCCTGATCGCCATCGGCGCCGAAGTCGCCGACGCCCGCCAGTTGGCCCTGGAGGCGATCCGCACCCAACAGCCGCTCCGGGTGACCGTCACCCGGTCGGGCGATGATCCGGCCGAGCGCATCGAGGCCATGGCGGACGGCCTGTACGCCCGCATCAACCCGGCGCACACGCCCGGCGAGCGCGGCCGCCAGTACGCCCATCTGCGCCTGCTGGACCATGCCGAGCAAGCCGTGCGTGCCGCCGGCCTGTCGACCACCGGCCTGAACCAGTACGAGCTGGTCCAGCGTGCCATGTCGACCTCGGACCTGCCGGCCGTGTTCGCCGCTGTCCTGAACAAGGGGCTGCGTGCTGCCTACGAGGCCGCCAGGCGGCCGATCATGGATCTGTCGCGCGAGCGCCAGGCGAACGACTTCCGGCCGCTGCAGGACATCAAGTTCGACGGCAAGATCACCCCGCTTCCGGTCACCGAGAACGGTGAGTACCAGCATGGCGCCTTCGTGGACGCCAAGGAGTCGTACGCGTCGAAGCGGTTCGGCCGCCTGGCCGGCATCTCGCCAGAGATGGTGGTCAACGACGACACCGGCGCTCTGTCGCGCATCCCCGACGAGTTCGGCCGGGCGTGGGCTGGCTTCGAGGCGGACCAGCTCCTGGCCCTGGTGGTCAGCAACAGCGGTGCTGGCCCGGTCATGTCGGATGGCAACCCGGTGTTTCACGCGATCCACGGCAACCTCGCCACGTCGGGTGCGCCGGTCGACGTGGACGAGCTGTCGGCCGCCGTGCTCGCCATGCGCAAGCAGAGGGGCTTGGCCGGCGAGATCATCAACGTGGTGCCCTCGGTGATCCTGGTCTCCCCGGATCAGGAGGTGCCGGCCCTGGCCACTGTTGCCCAGATCAACCCGGCGACCGCCGACGCGGTCAATCCCTGGACGGGCAAGTTCAAGGTCGCGGTCGAGCCGGGGCTCTCGGGCAACGCCTGGTACCTCGTCGCCAGCAACATCGGCGGCCTGGAGCACGCCTATGTCGCCGGCTGGAAGGGGCCGAAGGTCTCGACCGAGACCGACTTCAACACCAGCGGCCTGAAGATGAAGATGGAGGGCACCTTCGGCTGCGGCTTTGTCGATCATCGCGGCTGGTACCGCAACGCGGGTGCCTGAGATGGCGACCGTCGAAGAGCTGACCGATCGCCTGGAGAAGCTGCGCAAGATCCGCGCCAGCGGCGTGCTCGTGGTCGAGAGCGATGTCGACCGGATCACCTATCGGAACGACGCCGAGATCGCGACCGCGATTGCCGACCTGGAGCGCCAGATCAGCGCGGCCGGCGCCAGGCGGCCGATCTTCCGGACGGTGATCATCAACGACAAGGGATTCCATTGAACCGCACCCACCCCTCCTGGCGCCAGCTGGTGCCAGGAGGGGTGAGGTTCCTGCGTGCCGCTCCGGGCTCTCAGTCCTCCCGGAGCGGTGCGGAGCAACCGGCTACTGACCAATGGGTTTCCAGGTGATCGAGAAACTGCTCACCTTCCGCGAGGCAGCACCGCTACTGCGATGCGGGGCACGCACGGTCGAGCGCATGGTCAAGGCTGGAGAGCTTGGCTCCGTCCGTGTTCGGTCGCGCACGTTCGTCACCGAGCGCTACATCGCTGAATACATCGCACGGCAGAGCCAAGATCCATGCAGCGCCGCAAACGCTTCTTCGAGTACCGCGATCACTGGCTCGACACCCGCGACGGCGTGTTCAACGTCTGCTGGA
The DNA here is from genome assembly GCF_009806515.1 of Geminicoccus flavidas. GTDB lineage: Bacteria > Pseudomonadota > Alphaproteobacteria > Geminicoccales > Geminicoccaceae > Geminicoccus > Geminicoccus flavidus. Next base: position 6,822 of record NZ_WUJP01000357.1, read on the forward strand.
ATGACCGCCCTGCCCGACAGGTCCGCCGCATTTCGCTCCGCACACGCGACCTTCGAGAAGCGCAAGACCGCCTTGTCGCCTGGGTGATGGAGCATGCGAGCCTCCAGCCGGGTGATCCGCGCAGCGTCACCATCGCCGAGTGCCTGCAGCGCTACTACCTGCAGCATGCCCAGCACCTGCCCAGCGAGGAGCAGACCAGGATCGGCAGCCGACAGTTGCTCAGCCAGCTGGGTGACGCGGTGGTGGCCGAGCTGACCCCTGATCGCCAGGCGAGGCTGGTTGCCGAGCTGCGCGCAGCCGGCCGATCCGGTGGTACGGTCTCAAGGATTCTCTCGGTCCTGCGCGCCGCCCTGAAGCATGCCGAGAAGTTCCAGCTGCTCACGAAGGCGCCGTTCATCTTCGACGTGCCGAAGGGCCAGCCTCGGGATCGAGTGCTGACCGTCGCCGAGCTGCGCAGCCTGTTCCGCCACGCCTCCCCACACCTTCAGGTGTTCATCGTGTTCGCCATCGGCACGGCAGCGCGTCGATCCGCGATCCTGGAATTGACACCAGGGCGGTGCAGCCTCGCCAGGAGGCGCATCGACCTCAATCCAGGTGGTCGAGCCCAGACGAAGAAGCATCGCGCTGTGGTGCCGCTGGCGCCCGCCCTGGCGCCGTGGGTCGAAGCGGCCACCGGCGAGTACTTGGTCGAGTATCACGGCCAGCCGGTCGCAAGCATCAAGACCGCTTGGCGCGAGGCGAGGATCAGGGCAGGTCTGGGGCCGGATGTCACGCCCAACACCATCCGGCATACCGTGGCGACGATGCTGCGGGAGGAAGGCGTGCCGGAAGCACAGTGCGCCGCGTTTCTTGGGCACCGCTGGAGCAACAGCACGACGGAGGGCTATGCGAAGCACCGACCCGATTATCTGAGCGATGCGGTCGCGGTTGTCGACCGGCTGATAAGCGAAGTGGCCGGTCCTGGCAGACCAGCCACTTCAGAGACCACAGCGAGCGTGCTTAACAGCTGCTTGACGGTGGCCCTAACTCCCCGGACCTCGACCAAGGAGAAAGCTCGTTCCGGCGTGGTGGGCGCGACAGGGATCGAACCTGTGACCCCTACGATGTCAACGTAGTGCTCTACCGCTGAGCTACGCGCCCGTCCTGATCGGCGGTGGCGAGCGGATAGCGTTTGTCGGCGGCGCTGGCAAGTGTCGGCTGCAGGAATCCTGGCGGTTTCGGCTCCTGTCGGCCACTAGTCAGCGTTGTGGGCCGGTGCCGGCCGTGGTTGCATCGGCGGGGCTCTCCCGGATGCGGTGATGATCGATCCCTTCGCTCTCGTGCGGCCAGCCGGCCCCGGCCTGCCAGTCCTGCTCTCCTCGCCGCACAGCGGCCGCTATTATCCTGAGGAGGCCCGGCGTCGGCTGGGCGTGGCTCCGGCAACTCTGGCGGTGCTGAACGACGGCCCGGTCCACGAGCTGCTGGACAGGGCGGTGGCGGCCGGCGCCACCTTGCTGCGCGCGCGCTGGAACCGGACCTGGATCGACCTCAACCGGGATCCCGCGGAGTTGGACGAGGACGCGATCGACGGCCTGCCCGCGGATGTGCGGCCATGCCGGTCGCTCCGCGTGCAGGCCGGGCTGGGCGTGGTGCCGACGTGGCTGGGCGAGCGGCGCATCCACCTGCGCCAACTGCCGTTTGCCGAGCTGGCCGAGCGGATCGCGGGGGTGCATCAGCCCTACCACGCGGCGCTGGAGCGCGAATGCCGGCGGCTCGCCGGCGACTTCGGCAGTATGCTGCTCTTGGACTGCCACACCATGCCGGGCCCGTCTGGCGGTGCCGCGGCGCTGCCGGACATCGTGCTGGGCGACCGGTTTGGCCGGAGCTGTGCCCATGCGCTGGTGGCCGCGGCGGAAGCTTCGCTGCGCGAAGCCGGCTTCACCGTCGCGCGCAATCGGCCGTTCGCGGGCGGATGGATCACCAAGCGGCACGGGCAGCCGGAGCGAGGCGTGCATGCGCTGCAGATTGAGCTCTGCCGGCAGCGCTTCTTCACGGCTGACTGGCAGCAGACCGCCGCAGCCTCCGCGCTGCGCCGGACATTGGCCGCACTGGTCCGGGAGCTCGCGGCGATGCTGCCCCCGGCAAGGCCGCTCGCGGCGGAGTGAGCAGGCGGGGCCTCCGCTGGCGCGGGGCTTGCCGGATCGGGCTGGCGCGGGGCTTGCAAGATGAAGCGGCATGCCCAGGACCATGCCCCTCCTCCTCGCCCTTCTTACCCTGCTCCTGCCGTTCGCGGCCGGGTCCGGCCCGGCCACCTCCGCCGAGGACACGGCAAGAACTGCCGCGCTGTGCCTCGACGCGGCAAGTCGTGCCGAGCGCCTGGTCGACCTGCCCGAGGGGATCGTGACCGGGATCATGCTCGCCGAGACCGGGCGGTGGAGCAAGGCGCTGCGGCGCAGCTATCCCTGGCCCTGGACGGTCACCTCGGGCAGCGAGGCCTGGTACGCCGACAGCCGCGCGGCCGCGATCGCCACGGTGCGTCGCCTGCAGGCCGAGGGGCGGCGCAACATTGATGTCGGCTGCATGCAGATCAATCTGTACTGGCATCCCGACGCGTTCCGGACGATCGAGGAGGCGCTCGATCCGATCCGCAACGTCGCCTACGGCATCGCCTTCCTCGGCGAGCTTTATGCCGAACGCGGCAGCTGGCGCTCGGCGGTCGCAGCCTACCACAGCCGCGATCCGGAGCGCGGCCGCACCTATCTAGCACGGGTCGAGAAGCTGCAGGAGCAGTACCGCTCGTGGGGCGAGGAGGTCGTGGTCGTGGTCCGCGCCGATACCGCACCCGCGGGCATGAAGCTGTTCGGCCGGCTGGGGCCGACCCGCCCGCTGTTCGGTGCGAATGACACGCCAAGGCAGCGGGCAGTGGCCCGGGGCGGGCTGCTGCTGGCTGCCCTGGCACCCCCAGCCGGGGTGGCCACCGGGGCGGCACCCGGCAGCCTGATCCAGCTCCGCCGCGACCTGAAGGGAAGCCGGGTCGTGCCGGCACGCTCCTTCCTGTTCTCCGGTACGACCTCGGCATCGTTGCCGCCCGCGCAGCGTTGACCGGCCGCCGCCCCGGCGCCAGCGTGCCCGGCGAGATGCGTTGGACGCGCGGGGCTGGGGCATGGCGGGTGGCGAGGACGATCCGGGGCAGGATCCCTGCGAGCGGCTGGACCGGCTGCTCGGCGAGGCGATGGGCCTGGTCCAGGCGACCAAGCATTATCTGGAGCGGCGCCCGGCCGGTGCGATGCCGGCGCTGGGCGAACTCGGCCACTTATGCGAGCTCGGCCGAGTGACCAACCGGCTGGGCCAGGTGGTCGGCTGGCTCCTGCGGCGCAAGGCGGAACTGGCCGGTGCCGGGCCGGCTGCGGCTGCCATCGAGGACGACCCGCACTGCCTGCGGCAGCCATCCCTGGCCGAACTGCCGCCCGCCTTGAGCGCACTGCTGGACGCCAGTGCCGTCCTGTATGGCCGGACTGTCCGGCTGGCCGAGGCCGGCGAGCGCCGCCAGGACATCGTGCACTGACCGCCCGCCACTCGACCGACGCTGCCGCCTACGGGACGAGCGGCTGCCGGGCCATGAGCGGCCGGCGCTGATGGCCATCCTCGTCGAAATTCCCTGGATCCAGCCAGGCGGTGAAGGCGGCATCCAGTGCCGGCCATTCCTCCGCGAGGATCGAGTACCAGGCCGTATCGCGGTTGCGGCCCTTGACCACCAGGTGTCGGTAGAAGATACCCTCGTGGCGAAAGCCGTAGCGCCGAGCCGCCCGCCGTGAGGGCAGGTTCGCCGCGTCGCACTTCCACTCGATCCGGCGGAACCCCAGCGTGATGGCGTTGCGGATCAGGAGATGGATCGCCTCGGTAGCAGCCGTCCGGCGGCGCAGCTCGCTGCCGAACCAGATATGGCCGATCTCGATCGAGCCCCCCGCCGAGTGGATGTTGAGATAGCTGGCCATGCCCAGCGCGCGGCCGGCTGGATCGCAGATCGCGAAGAACATGGGATCGGCCGGGCAGGCCAGGGTCTGGAGCCAAGCCTGCATCACGTCGCCGTCAGCGAACGGCCCATAGGCCATGAAGCGCCAGCGCTCCGCCTGGTCCGGTCCGTGGCCTGCCACGAACAGGGCCGGCCCATGGCGGCCAGGCTCCAGCGGCTCCAGGCGCACCGTCCGGCCGGCCAGTGCTGCCCGGGCCGGCGGCTGTACCGGCGGCAGCGGCGTCACCGGCGCGGTCGAGAGCGGCCGCCGGCAGACCGGCTCGTGGCCATCGGCCTCGGTCAACGCACCCGCTCCACTTCGAACAGGCGCGGCGGGTGGGCATAGGCTTCCTGTGCCGCCACCAGCTCGATCTCGCCCGCACCCTGCTCATGGGTCAGCCTGACCAGCTCGTACATGGCCGAGACCGAGCGCTGCAGGACCTGAGGAATGTCGTCGTTCGCCAGCCGGTTGCCCAGCACCAGCGCGGTGGTCGCGTCGCCGGTGCCGCTCATGGTCAGCGGCAGCCTGGGCGTGCGCACCAGCCAGCTTCCCGCACCGGTGTCGGCGAGCACCGCGATCTCGTCGACCGCACCCGGCAGCTCCAGGCTGGTCACCACCACGAGGCCGGGGCCACGCCGCCGCACCCGGGCAGCAGCAGCCAGCGCATCCTCCAGGCTGTCGATCGACCGGTCCGCGAGAAAGGCCAGCTCGAACGCGTTGGGCGTTACGATGTCGGCCTGGGGCACCGCCTGGTCGCGGAAGAATTCCGGGATGCCGGGCCGGACGAAGAAGCCGCGGCCGACATCGCCCATCACCGGATCGCAGGCATAGAGCGCGCCGGGTCGTGCCGCGCGGATCCGGGCGACCGTCTCCAGCACGGCAGCGCCCAGCTGCGGGTCGCCCAGATAGCCAGACATCACCGCGCGGGTGCGCGCGAACGCGCCGCGCTCCTCCACGCCCTGCAGGATCTCGCGGATCTGCTCGACGCTGTTGGCGCTGCCCTTCCAGCTCCCGTAGCCGGTGTGGTTGCTGAACTGCACCGTGTTGACCGCCCACACCTCGTGACCCAGCCGCTGCAGCGGGAATACGGCCGCGCAGTTGCCGACATGGCCATAGGCCACGTGCGACTGGATCGACAGGATGCCCTCGCGCGCCACGACCGCTTCTCCCGGATGCTCCGCTCGGGCCGGACGCTAGGTCCAGTCGGGTACGCGCAAAAGGCCCAGTTTGCCCGGGCGTGGTCGATTTCCCGAGGAGCCCCTCCAGCTGCCACATGGACAAGCGCTGGCAGGCGCGCCACCTGGAAGGCGGCTGGGCAAGCGGGAGCCGGACGATGAGATCACCGCAGGACATGCGGGTGGACTATGCGCGCGCGGAGCTGGACGAGGCGAATGCCGGCATGGACCCGCTGGCTCTGTTCGGCCGCTGGTTCCAGGAGGCTAGCGAGAGCGGCCTCGCCGAGCCGAATGCCATGGCGGTGGCGACCGTCGATGCCACCGGCCAGCCGTCCTGCCGCATGGTGCTGCTCAAGCATTTCGGCGCGGACGGCTTCGACTTCTTCACCAACACCGAAAGCCGCAAGGGCCAGGAACTCGCCGGCAATCCTAAGGCGGCGCTCCTGTTCTGGTGGGACGTGCTGCATCGGCAGGTGCGCATCGAGGGGCCGGTGAGCGCGGTGCCGGCCGCCGAAGCCGATGCCTATTTCGCCAGCCGGCCGCTGGGCAGCCGGATCGGCGCCTGGGCGTCCAGGCAGTCCCACCCGGTGGCCGACCGGGCGCAGCTCGCTCGGCAGGAGGCGGAGACCAGGGACCGGTTCGGCGATACCCCGCCCCGCCCGCCATTCTGGGGCGGCTATCGGGTGCGGCCGGTGGCAATCGAGTTCTGGCAGGGCCGCGCCAACCGGCTGCATGACCGGCTGTGCTACCGGCGCCTGGGAGACAGTGGCTGGCAGCGCGAGCGGCTGAGCCCCTGAGCCGGGGCATGGCAGCAGACTCCGGGCCGCGGCCGGTCGAAGCGTGGCCCGGGGCATACGCCTGACCGAGATCGAGCGCGCGGCCGTGCGGGCGGCGCTTGCGCATGCCGCATCGTGCGGCCATCTCAGGTCGGGCCACATCCACGGGGAGCCGCGGCGTGCAGGATCAGAAGGTCGTGTTCATCACGGGCGCGTCCCGTGGCAT
>NZ_WUJP01000358.1 GCF_009806515.1 Geminicoccus flavidas
CGGCCATGCCACCGCCAAGTACTTCGTCAAGCAGGGCTGGCGCGCAGTGACCTGCTCGCGCGACGCGGTGCCGCCGCAATGCGGCCGGGGCGAGCGGCACATGCATATCTGCGCCGACCTGGCCGATCTGTCCAAGCTGCCTGAGGTGGTGGCGGAGCTAGAGGATCTGCTCGACGGTGGGCCGATCCATGCCCTGGTCAACAATGCCGGCTATTCGCCGAAAGGCGTGGACGGCCACCGCCTGGGTGCTTTGGAGAGCGACCTGGACGTGTTCCAGAAGGTGTTTGCGATCAACTTCTTCTCCTGCGCCTGGTTCGCGCGGGAGATGGCGCCAAAACTCGCCGAGACTAATGGTGCGATCGTCAACATCACCTCCATCGCCGGCAGCCGGGTCCACCCGTTCGCCGGCACCGCCTATGCGACCTCCAAGGCGGCGCTCACGGCGCTCACCCGCGAGCTGGCCGCCGACCTCGCCCATCTGCGCATCCGCGTGAACGCAGTCAGCCCCGGCGAGATCAACACCGCGATCCTCTCGCCCGGCACCGAGGCCCTGGTGGAGCGGATCCCGATGCGGCGGCTGGGCTCGCCCGAGGAGGTAGCCGCGGTGGTCCACTATCTCTGTAGCGACCAAGTCTCCTACATCACCGGGGCCGAGATCCCGGTGAATGGCGGCCAGGACGTCTACTGAAGCCCGGCCAGCCGCCGATTGCGCGCCACCGCGCCCGTGCCTGCCAGGAGCAGGGCGGCCAGCACCAAGCCCAGCACGACCAGCAGGGGCTGATCCGGCAGGATGGCGCCGCTTGCCTGGAGCGGGCCCGGCATGCTGCCGAATGCCAGGAAGGCCGCGATGCTGCCGAGCAGGGCCCCGGGCAGGCCCGCCGCGACAATCAACAGGATCACCAGACGACCCATCCGTGTCTCCCCCGAGACCCGGTTGCACCAGAGGTTGAGCCTTAACAGATTTCGGCATGCGTTGGAACGTTTCCAACAGCCTGTCCCCGCTCCGGTCCGATCGCGGGGCCGGGGGACCCGACGCCTTCCGCGGCAGGCGGCATCGTAGGTTTCAGTGCAATTTTATGTAAGTTTCCGAACAGTTTAGCACAGAATGTTATTGTTGCCGGGGGTGCGGGGCTACGTTAACCGGGAAGGCGAATGGCGGCTTGATCCCTCGCCCGCCGCCCCACCGGAGCGGGAAGCCCATGCAACGACGCGGCTCGGAACCGAGGTTCCGTGTGCTGCTGGTGAGCGATCACCAGCAGGAGCCGGTAGAGGTCGGTCGGCTCCTGCGGCGCTCAGGCCTGGCGACCGCCTGCCTCGAACATACCGCCACCCTCGCCGACGCAGTCGGCCGGCTGGCCGACCAGGTGATCGGTGCGGTGCTGCTCGACCTCTGCACTGCCGATGCCGAAGGGCTGTGCGGCCTGGTCCGCCTCCAGTCGATCGCACCCGGCCTGCCGATCCTGGTCTATGCCGGGCCGCACGACGCCTCGCCGCTCGACCAGGCCCATGCCGTGACCTGCCTGCAGCGGGCAGCGCGCAAGCGCGAGCAGGACCGCCGCTTGGCGCATGTCGCCACCCATGACCGGCTCACCGGTCTGGCCAATCGTTGGCTGCTGGAAGAGCGGCTGAAGCGCGCGATCGCCCAGGCCCGGCGCAGTGGCCAAGCCGGCTGCGTCTATTTCTTCGACCTGGACGACTTCAAGGCAGTGAACGACCGGCTGGGGCACGAGGCCGGCGACCACCTGCTGCAGTCGTTCGGCAACCGCCTGCTGCGCTCGCTGCGCGCCACCGACACGGTGGCGCGACTGGGCGGCGACGAGTTCGTGGTGGTGATGGACCGGATCGGCGACCGCACCAATGGCGAGCGGATCCGGACCCGGCTGCAGCGGCTCCTGTCCCTGCCGCACGCCATTCCCGGCCACGAGGTCCAGACCAGCGCCAGCATCGGCATGGCGCTGTTTCCCGACGAGGGCAGCGACCTGGACGCCCTACTGCGCGTGTCCGACCGGGCGATGTACCGCGACAAGCAGCGCCACGCCGTTCAGCTCGGCTCGTAGCGATCCACCCCGTCAGGATCGGCGACCCGCCGCACCTGTTCGCTCGCCACTAGCCGGTTCAGATGCGCCAGGGTCTCGCCCAGGGCGAAGCCGAGCTGGTGAATGTCCAGTGCCCGCGGGAACAGGAGGGCCGTTGCCTCCCAAGCGCTGGGCCGCTGCCGGCAGGCGGCGAGCGTCGCGTGCAGCCGCTCCGCGTGGTGAGCCTTGAGCTGCGCGATCCGCTCGTGCAGGCCGATGAAGGGCAGCTTGTGCGAGGGCAGCACCAGGGTCTCGGGGTCGAGTCCCGCATAGCGATCCAGCGAGCGGAGGAAGCCGCCCAGCGGATCGGCCGCCGGCTCGGAGGGCCAGACCGCGACGTTCGGCGAGATCCGCGGCAGGATCTGGTCGGCGGCGATCAGCAGGCGTCGCTCGTCGGCAAAGAGCGTTACCTGCTCCGGGCTGTGCCCTGTCCCGACGATCACTTCGAAGCGGCTGCCGCCCAGCCGGATCGCCTGGCCGGCGTGGAGCCGGGTGAAGCGGTAGGGCAGCGGATCGACGCCGCGCCGGTAGTAGTTGCCGCGCTCGGCGCGCCGGGCCCGCAACTCCTCCGGCACGCCGCAGGCCTGGTCGAACCGGCGGCCGCTCTCGACGAACGCCTCGCTGGTATCCGCGGCCAGCATCCGGGCGGTCAGCCACTCGGTCCGGCTCATCAGCAGCTCCGCCCCGGTCTGCGCCACCAGGGAGCCGACATTGCCGGCATGGTCGGGGTGGAAATGGGTCGCCAGCACGCGGCGGACCGGCCGGCCCGCCAGGAACCCGGCGGCCAGGCGCTGCCACACGGCCTTGGTCGGCGCGTCGCCCAACCCCGTGTCCACCAGCGTCCAGCCATCGCCATCATCGACGATCCACAGGTTCACATGGTCCAGCGCGAAGGGCAGCTTCAGGCGCAGCCAGAAGATCCCTTCCGCGACCAGGGCCGGCTCACCGGCCTCGGGCACCGCCATCGGAAAACGCACGACCTCTCCCCCTGAGCTGCACCGTCGCTCGTCCGGCCCGGGCGGTTCCGCTATCTGAAGCTGAACCACCATCGCGGCATGCCCGAGCAGCAGGATCCAGGACATGACCAGTAGCGCCGACACCCCAGCCGCACCGGCCGACCTCGTCCGCCGGCTGATGCGCGAGCGGCCCACCGTGGCGCTGGGCACCATGCTGCCGGACGGCGCGCCCTATGTCTCGCTGGCCCTGGTGGCCCTGGCGCATGACGCGAGCCCGCTCCTGCTCCTCTCGCGCCTGGCTGAGCACACGCGCAACCTCGACACCGACCCGCGCATTTCGCTCCTGTTCGACGGCACGGCGGGCCTGGCCTCGCCGCTCACCGGACCGCGCGCGAGCGTCCAGGGGATTGCTGCCCGCAGCGACGACGAACTGCTCGCCCAGCGCTTCGTCCAGCGCCATCCGGACGCCGCGACCTATGCGGGCTTTGCCGATTTCGGCCTGTTCCGCGTGACGGTGCAGCGCGCCCATCTGGTTGCGGGCTTCGGCCGGATCCACTGGGTGGAAGGAGCCGACCTGCTGCTCGACACGACACCCCACCACGCATTGGCCACAGCCGAGGCCGGCATCCTCCGCCACATGAACGAGGACCATGCCGATGCGGTGGACCTCTATGCGGCAGCGCTGAGCGGCAGTGGCGCCGGTTGGGCGCTCACTGGGGTGGACCCGGAAGGGGCGGATCTGCGCCGGGGTGGCCAGGTGCTGCGCCTCCCCTTTCCCCGCCCCGTCGGCGATGCCGGCAGTGCCCGGGAGGCGCTGGTCGACGCGGTCCGCCGCGCGCGCGACGGCACCCTCGCGGCTGGCTGAGCCGCCCGGCTCAGAGCAGCGCCAGCACCTCGTGACTGCCTTCCCAGGTCATCTTGAGCGCCACGAACAGGATGATCAGCAGGCCGACCCAGGCCAGCCAGCGATGGCGCTCCATCCAGCGTGCGATGAAGTTGGCGGCCACGCCCATGAGCGCGATCGACAGGACCAGGCCGAAGATCAGGGCCGGCAGATGATCCTTCGCCACGCCGGCCACCGCCAGCACGTTGTCCAGCGACATCGACACGTCGGCCACGGCGATCTGGAACGCGGCTGCGCCGAAGGTCTTGCGCCCGACCGGCACGTCGCCGGGATCGACCTGGTCGGCATGGGGTCCTTCGCGGAGCTCCCGGTACATCTTGTAGGAGACCCAGAGCAGCAGGAGGCCGCCGGCGAGCAGCAGGCCCACAATCTGCAGGAGCTGCACGGCGACCAGGGCGAAGGCCACCCGGAAGACCAGGGCCAGCACCACGCCCAGGAGGATCGCGCGGCGCTTCTGCACCTCGGGCAGGCCCGAGGCGAGCTGCCCGACTACCACCGCGTTGTCGCCAGCAAGCGCGATGTCGATCAGGACGATCGTGAAGAAGACGTAGAATTCGGCGAGAAGGCTCTCTGGCATGGGCGCTCCGTGGCTGACGCCGGGGCGATTAGCAGATCCAGCCGGCGGGGCCAGTTGAAAACCGCTCATCTGTCGCTCTTGACCCGCAAGGTGCGGGCGCGGCAGATCGCCCGATCATGACCACCCGTTCACCTGCCAGCCTCACGCTCGTCCTGGGCGGCGCCCGCTCGGGCAAGAGTCGCTATGCCGAGGCGCTCTGCCTCGAAGGCGGCTGTGAGCCGGTCTATCTGGCGACCTCCCAGCCGCTCGATGCCGAGATGGCGGCGCGGGTGGCACGGCACCGGGCGGAGCGCGACCGGCGCTGGCGCACGGTCGAGGAGCCGCTCATGCTGGCCGAGCGGCTGGCGGAGCTGGCGGCACCCGGGCGCATCGTACTGGTGGAATGCCTGACCTTGTGGCTCACCAACCTCATGATGGCCGAGCGCGACGTGGCGGCGGCGTCGGCAGGGCTCGTCCGGCTGCTGCCGGGGCTGGCGGGGCCGGTCGTCATGGTGTCCAACGAGGTCGGCCAGGGGATCGTGCCGACAAATGCCATGGCGCGTGAATTTGTCGATCATGCGGGCCGGCTGCACCAGGCGATCGCCCGGGCAGCGGACCGGGTGGTGCTGTTGGTGGCCGGGCTGCCG
>NZ_WUJP01000359.1 GCF_009806515.1 Geminicoccus flavidas
GTGACGGTGAAGGGCTGAGGTTTTGAAGGGCGACGCATGAGCAAGATCCAGGCGACGGTCATCACGGGCTTTCTCGGCAGCGGCAAGACCACGCTGATCCGCCACCTGCTCGCCAGTGCCGCCGGCCGCCGCCTCGCCCTGGTGATCAACGAGTTCGGCGAGCTGGGCGTGGACCGCGAGGTCCTGCTGGGCTGCGGCGATGCCACCTGTCGCGAGGAGGACGTGGTCGAGCTCGCCAATGGCTGCATCTGCTGCACGGTTGCCGACGACTTCCTGCCGACCATGGAGAAGCTGCTGGCGCTGGATCCGCCGCCGGACCACATCGTGGTCGAGACCTCCGGGCTGGCCCTGCCCAAGCCGCTGGTCAAGGCATTCGCCTGGCCGGGCATCCGCGACCGGGTGACGGTGGATGGCGTGGTCACCGTGGTGGATGCCGCCGCGGTGGCGAGCGGCCTGTTCGCGCCCGATCCGGCCGCGGTCATCCGCCAGCGGGAAGCCGACCCGAACCTCGACCACGAGACGCCGCTGGAAGAGCTGTTCGAAGAGCAGGTCGGCTGCGCGGACCTCGTGGTGCTGAACAAGGCCGACTTGGTGGCCGAGGCTGACTGGCCGGCGGTGGACGGCACGGTGGCGCAGGACCTGCGCCGGCAGGCGCGCACGGTGCGCGCCGTGGCGGGCCGTCTGCCGGTCGAAGTGGTGCTGGGGATCGGTGCCGCCGCCGAGGCCGACCTGGCCAGCCGCCCGTCCCATCACGACGGGGCGGAGCACGACCATGACGATTTCGAGAGCTTCGCCGTGGCCCTGCCGCCGATCACCGATCCCGACCGGACCGCCGCCGAGCTCGGCCGGATCGCCGACCGGTTCGGCGTGCTGCGCCTGAAGGGCTTTCTCGAGGTCGCGGGCAAGCCGATGCGCCTCGTGGTCCAGGGCGTGGGCGGGCGGGTGACCCAGGCCTATGACCGGGCCTGGCGGGCGGACGAGCCACGCCTCGGCCGGCTGGTGGTGATCGGTGAGAAGGGTCTGGATCAGGTGGCCATCACGACGGCGATCCGCGCCGCCGCCTGACCATGCATCTCCTGCCGGCCGATGCAGCGGCCAGCCTGAACGAGGACGTGCCGGTCGATCTCGACCAGGCACCGGCCGAGCTGGTGATCGCCTCGTTCGCCGACACCGAGCTCGCCTGCTTGGCAGCGGCACGCGATCGGCTGGCGTCTGCCGCACCGGAGGGCGGCCTGCCCGAGCTGCGGCTGACGCCGTTGCGCCTGCTGCGCCACCCGATGTCGGTGGATCTCTGGGTCGAGCGGACCCTGACCCGAGCCCGGCTGGTGGTGCTGCGGCTGATCGGCGGCCGGTCCTACTGGCCCTATGGCCTGGAACAGGTGGTGGCCGCCTGCCGGGCACAGGGGGTGGCGCTGGCGGTCCTGCCGGGCGACGACCGCCCCGACCCGTCGCTCGACGGCTGGTCAACCCTGCCGCGCGCGACCTGCGACCTGCTCTGGCGGTGCCTGGCCGAAGGCGGCGTCGAGAACGCCACCCGCTTCCTCGCCAATGCCGTCGCTATCCTGGCCGGCAGGCAAGGGGCCGAGCGCGCGACGCCGCTGCCCCGGATCGGCCTGTACCGCGCGGGCCGCACCTTCACCGCACCAGACCCCGCCTGGACGAGCGCCGATCCGCCGGTCCGGGCCGTGGTTCTGTTCTACCGGGCGATGCTGCTCGCCGGCGACCTCCAGCCGGTCGACCGGCTGATCGAGGCGCTGGCCGGTCACGGCATCGGCGCAGTCGGCCTGTTCGTGTCCAGCCTGAAGAACCCGGCCGAGGCGGCGCTCGCCCGGGAATGGTGCCAAGCGGTGCGCCCGGGAGTCCTGCTCGCCGCCACCGGCTTTGCCACCGCGAGTGCTGAGACCGACTGGACGACCCCCTTCGACGTGCTGGACGTCCCCGTCATCCAGCTCGTGCTGGCCGGATGCGGCGAAACCGCCTGGCGGAACAGCCTGCGCGGCCTGCCGCCAGTCGACCTCGCGATGCAGGTGGCGCTGCCCGAGCTGGACGGCCGGCTGCACGGCCCGGTGATCGCGTTCAAGGACGGTGGCAGCCGGCACGAGCCCAGCCAGTGCCGGATCGTCCGCTGGCAAGCCTTCGCCTCCGGAATCGACCGTGCGGCGGCACAGGCCGCTGCCTGGCTGCGGCTACGCGACACCCAGCCTCGTGACCGGCGGGTGGCCCTAGTGCTGGCCAACTACCCGATCCGGGACGGCCGGCTGGCCAACGGCGTCGGCCTGGACACGCCCGCCTCCACAGTCACGATCCTCAAGGAGATGGAGCGGCTTGGATACAATATCCAATCCATCCCGGACGACGGCGACGCGCTGATCCGGGCCCTCCAGTCTGGCGTAACCAACGTGCCGCTGCCTGCGGACCTTCCCACCGGCGGGCAAAACCAGTCCACGGAGGCCGATGTACCTGCCGTGGCCGTGCGCCACGTGCGGGTGCGAGTCGAGCTGGAGCGCTATCGGCACTGGTTCGTCCGACTGCCGGACGAGCTGCAGCGGGCGGTGACCGAGCGCTGGAGCACCCCGGAGAGCGACCCGTTCTGCCGGGACGGCGCCCTGCTCCTCCCGGTCCTGCCGCTGGGCCAGGTCGTGGTCGCCCTCCAGCCGGCCCGTGGCTACGAGATCGACCCGGCCACGAGCTGGCATGATCCGGCCCTGGTGCCGCCGCACCGCTATCTCGCCTTCTATCTCTGGCTGCGCCATGGCTTCCGTGCCCATGCCGTGGTCCAGGTCGGCAAGCACGGTAACCTGGAATGGCTGCCGGGCAAGGCCACCGGCCTGTCCGATGCCTGCCACCCGGTGGCCCTACTTGGGCCCATGCCGCTGGTCTACCCGTTCATCGTCAACGACCCGGGCGAAGGGAGCCAAGCCAAGCGGCGTACCGGGGCCGTGATCATCGACCACCTGACCCCGCCGCTCGTCCGCGCCGGCCTGCACGGCGACCTCCAGGCGCTGGAGAACCTGCTCGACGAGTATGCGGAATCGCGCGACCTCGACCCGAAGCGGGCGGGCCTGGTGGCGCGCGCAATCGTCGAGGAGGCGGCGCGGCTGCGGCTCGACCGTGATCTGGCCGCGGGCGGGGGCCAGCCGGACGATGCCGTAGTAGCCCTGGATGCCTGGCTGTGCGAGCTGAAGGAGTTGCAGATCCGCGACGGGCTGCACGTGCTGGGCCAGAGCCCCGTCGGCCGGCAGCGGGCCGAGCTGCTGGCGAGCCTCGCCCGGCTGCCGCGCGGCAGCCGCCCGGGCGATGCCTCGCTGACCCGGGCGCTGGCGGCCGATCTGGGTCTGGCCGGTTTCGACCCGCTCGCAGTGGACGGGCTGGCCGCCCCTTGGTCTGGCCAGCGCCCGGCAGTGCTGGACGAACTCCTGCCGGCACCATGGCGCACCGCCGGCGACACGGTGGAGCGGCTGGAGGCTCTGGCGCTGGCCCTGCTGGCCGAAGAGCGCCCGGTACCACCGGCCTGGGGTACCACGGCCGCGGTGCTGGCCACGCTCAAGGCCGAGATTGCCCCGGCGCTGGACCGCTCGGGACCAGCAGAGCTGGAGGCACTCCTGGCGGCGCTGGATGGGGGCTTCGTCCGCCCCGGCCCGTCCGGCGCTCCCAGTCGCGGCCGGCCGGACGTTCTGCCGACCGGGCGCAACTTCTTCTCGGTCGACTGCCGCGCCCTGCCCACGCCCGCCGCCTGGCGGCTGGGCTGGGCCTCGGCCAGTGCCGTCCTGCAGCACTACGCCGAGCGCCATGGCGACTGGCCGAAAGCGCTGGTCCTGTCCGCCTGGGGTACCGCCAACATGCGTACCGGAGGCGACGACATCGCCCAGGCTCTGGCCCTGCTCGGCTGCCGGCCCGTCTGGGATGGTGCCGGCGGCCGGGTCACCGGGGTGGAGGTGATCCCGCTGATCCAGCTCGGTCGGCCCCGGGTGGACGTGACCTTCCGCGTTTCCGGCTTCTTCCGCGATGCCTTCCCCCAGCAGATCGAGCTGATCGACCAGGCGGCACGGCTGGTGGCGGGCCTGGACGAGCCGCCCGACCAGAATCCGCTGGCCGCCCATGTCGCGGCCGAGGCGGCGCGCCTTGCCGCTACCGGCGAGCCACCGGAGCGGGCCCGCCTGCGCGCCAGTGCCAGGGTGTTCGGCAGCAGGCCCGGGGCGTATGGGGCGGGTCTCCAGGCGCTGATCGATGAGCGCCACTGGCAGGACGATGGCGACCTCGCCGCTGCCTATCTCACCTGGGGGGCCCATGCCTATGGCAGCGGCCGCGAGGGCCTGGCCGATCAGGACCAGCTGCGCCGCCGGCTGGAGCAGAGCCAGCTCGTGCTGCACAACCAGGACAATCGCGAGCACGACCTGCTGGACAGCGACGACTACTACCAGTTCGAGGGCGGCGTGATCGCGGCGATCCGGCACTTCAGCGGCCGCCAGCCGGAAGCCTTCCATGTCGACCACAGCCGACCGGAGGCGCCACGGCCGCGGCGTCTCACCGAGGAGATCGGCCGGATCGTGCGCGGCCGGGCGGCGAACCCGCGCTGGATCCAGGGTGCGATGCGCCACGGCTACAAGGGCGCCTTCGAGATGGTCGCGACCGTCGACTATCTGTTCGCGTTCGCGGCCACCGCGCGCGTGGTCGAGGACCATCATTTCGACCAGCTGTTCGATGCCTATCTGGAGGACGCGGCAGTGCGCGACTTCCTCCATCGCGCCAACCCGGAGGGGCTCCGCGAGATGGCGGCGCGCTTTGCCGAGGCGATCGATCGCAGCCTGTGGCATCCTGCCCGCAACAGCGTGGCGATGCGGCTGGCCGATCTGCTCGCCCTGCCGGCATCCAGCGGCTAGTTCTTGCGAAACGAACCCGACGGAGGCGCTGAACCCATGCTGCTCGGCTGCATCGCCGATGATTCCACCGGTGCCACCGATCTCGCCGCCGTGCTGGTCCAGGAAGGCATGCGCACGGTCCAGACGATCGGCGTACCCGCGCCCGGCACCGATCCCGGCGAGGTCGACGCGCTCGTGGTGGCGCTGAAATCGCGCTCGATCCCGGCAGCCGAGGCCGTGCGCCAGTCGCTGGACGCGCTGCGCTACCTGCAGGAGCGCGGGGCCCGGCAGATCCTGTTCAAGTACTGCTCGACCTTCGATTCCACGCCGGAAGGCAATATCGGCCCGGTGGCGGAAGCGCTGATGGAGGCGCTGGGTGCAGAGCAGACCATCGTCTGCCCGGCCTATCCGACCCTGCAGCGCTCGATCTTCCGCGGCCACCTGTTCGTGGGCGACCGGCTGCTCAACGAGAGCGGCATGGAGAAGCACCCGCTGAACCCGATGACCGATGCCGATCTGGTCCGGGTGATGGCGGCGCAGAGCCGGCGCAAGGTCGGGCTGATCCGCTACGACACGGTGCACCAGGGTCCCGACGCGGTGCGCCGGCGCATGGCCGAGCTGGCGGTGGATGGCATCGCCCATCTGGTCACGGATGTCACCGACGATGCCGACCTGCGCATCCTGGGCGAGGCCGCAGCAGAGCTGAAGCTAGTCACCGGCGGCTCTGGGATCGCCCTGGGCCTGCCGGAGAATTTCCGCAGGGAGGGCCTGCTCGGCCGCCATGCGGCGGGCGCCCTGCCGGAGGTGAACGGGCTGGAGGCGGTGCTGGCCGGCAGCTGCTCGGTCGCGACCCGCGGCCAAGTCGCGGACTTCAAGAGTAGGTGCCCGGCCTTCCGGCTCGATCCGCAGACCCTGGCGGATGGCGATGCGCAGATCGAGGCGGCCCTGGCCTTCGCCGCCGAGCACATGCCGAGCGGCCCGGTCCTGCTCTACGCCACCGCGGAGCCCGCCGAGGTGGCGGCGGCCCAGGCGGTGCTCGGGCGCGAGCGCGCCGGCGAGCTGGTCGAGCGGGCGATGGGCTTAGTCGCGAAGGGCCTGGTCGAGCGGGGGGTCCGTCGCCTCGTGGTCGCGGGCGGGGAGACCAGCGGCTCGGTGATGGCGGCGCTCGAGGTCTCCGCGCTCAGGATCGGCGAGAAGATCGACCCGGGCGTTCCCGCCACGGTATCGATCGGTGCCGAGCCTTTGGCGCTGGCGCTCAAGTCCGGCAATTTTGGCACCCCGGACTTCCTGATCAAGGCGTTCGGCGCCATGCCGGGAGGCCGGCCGTGAGGGCCGAGGCGAAGCTGCGCGAGCAGATCTGCACGATCGGCCGCTCGATCTTCGACCGCGGCCTGACCTCCGGCTCGACCGGCAACATCAGCGCGCGTCTGGACGACGGCACCTGGCTGATGACGCCCACCAACGCCTCGCTGGGCAGGCTCGACCCCGCCCGCATCAGCAAGCTGGACGCGAACGGCAACCTGCTTTCCGGCGACCCGCCGTCCAAGGAGATCCCGCTCCACTCCGCCATGTATGACGAGCGCGCCTCGGCCGGCGCCATCGTCCATCTCCATTCGACCCACTCGGTCGCGGTCTCGATGCTGCCGGAGGTCGACCCGGACAATGTGCTGCCGCCGCTCACCGCCTATTACTGTATGCGCTGCGGCCGGGTCCCCCTCCTGCCCTACTTCATCCCAGGCGATCCCAAGCTCGGCGACGCGATCCGCGGCGTCGCCGGCAAGGCCAGCACCGTGCTGCTGGCGAATCACGGCCCAGTGGTCGCCGGCAAGGACCTGGAGGCCGCCACCAACGCTGTCGAGGAGCTGGAAGAGACTGCCAAGCTCTATCTGATGCTCCGCAACCTGAACCCGCGCCTGCTGACGCCCGAGCAGGTAGCGGAGATCGAGCGGAAATATCCGATCAAGTGACATGAAAAAGGGGCGGTCCCGTTGAGACCGCCCCTCTTCATTCACGATTCACGGTGCGCGCGCCGGTCGCTCAGGCCTGGATCACTTCCTGGCGCTGCTCGCCCAGGCCCTCGATGCCCAGGCGCATGACCTGGCCGGCCTTGAGGTAGATCGGCTCGGGCTTCTGGCCCATGCCGACGCCCGGCGGGGTGCCGGTCGAGATGATGTCGCCGGGATGGAGCGACATGAACTGGCTGAGATAGTGGACGATGTGCTTCACGGTGAAGACCATCGTCTTGGTCGAGCCGTTCTGGTAGCGGTGCCCGTCGACCTCCAGCCACATGTGGAGGTTCTGCGGATCCGGCACCTCGTCGCGGGTCACCAGCCACGGGCCGGTCGGGCCGAACGTGTCGCAGGACTTGCCCTTGGTCCACTGGCCGCCGCGCTCGGCCTGGAAGGCCCGCTCGGACACGTCGTTGATCACGCAGTAGCCGGCGACATAGTCCAGCGCCTCGTCCTCGCTGACATAGGACGCGGTCTTGCCGATGATCACGCCGAGCTCGACCTCCCAGTCGGTCTTCACCGAGGTCCGGGGGATCTTCACCTGGTCGTTCGGCCCGACGATCGCCGAGGTCGCCTTCATGAACACCACCGGCTCCTTCGGCACCGGCAGATTGCTCTCCGCGGCATGGTCCGCGTAGTTCAGGCCGATGCAGATGAACTTGCCGGTCCCGCCCACGCAGGGGCCGAGCCGGGTGCCGTCCGGCACCTTGGGCAGGCTCGCCGGGTCGATGCCCCGGAGCTTGGCCAGCCCGTCATCGGAGAGCACCGCACCGGCGATATCCGGCACCAC
Organism: Geminicoccus flavidas; assembly: GCF_009806515.1. GTDB lineage: Bacteria > Pseudomonadota > Alphaproteobacteria > Geminicoccales > Geminicoccaceae > Geminicoccus > Geminicoccus flavidus. The sequence goes on from NZ_WUJP01000359.1 coordinate 7,659, forward strand.
GCCGTCCAGCGAACGGATCACCCCGTCCTTGTCCACGATACCGGGCTTCTCGGCCCCAGGCGTGCCGTACCGCACGAGCTTCATCGGTGCTCCATCCTCCCAAAAAGGCGTCGGGCAAGCCCTTAGACCCTATCGGCCAGCATTTGAAGCCTGCGACCGGACATGGCGGCTGGCGGCGACCAGGGCCCTTGCCTGCGGCGAGCGCACTTCGCCGGCATCGAGAGCGTCACGGTCCAGCTCCTCGACGATCCGGCCCCGGTCCATCACCAGGACAAGCGGGCACATATGCGCCACGACCGCGAGATTGTGGCTGACCAGGATGGCGGTGAGCCCGCGCCGTTCCTGGATCGCCATCAAGAGGTTCAGGATCTCTGCCTGCACCGACACGTCCAGGGCCGAGGTCGGCTCGTCGAGCAGCAGGATGGAGGGCTCGGGCAGCAGTGCGCGGGCGATCGCGACCCGCTGGCGCTGGCCGCCGGAGAGCTGGTGCGGGTAGCGGAAGCGCACGTCCGCCGGCAGGCCGACATCGGCCAGGGCCTGCGGGATCAGCCGGGCCGGATCGCCTAGGCGGTGGATCGCGATCGGCTCGTCCAGGATCGCGTCGATCGTATGGCGCGGGTGGAGCGAACCGTACGGGTCCTGGAACACCATCTGCACGTCGCGGCAAAACGCGAGATCGCGGCGCGCCCCGACGAGCTGCCGCCCGCCGACCTCGACCTTCCCCTGCCAGTCCGGCACCAGTCCGGTCAGCACGCGCAGCACCGTCGACTTGCCGGACCCGCTCTCGCCCACGATGCCCAGGCAGGCACCGCGTGCGGCCGTCAGGCTGATCCCGTCCAGTGCCTTGAGCGGCCCGTAGCGGACGGTGAGGCCATTGATGCGGATGGCAGCACTCACGATGCGGCCCAGCTCGGGTCGCGCCGGAGCACCGGCAGCTCGCGGCGGCGCTCCCCTAAGCGCGGGACACATGCGAGCAGGCCCTGCGTGTAGGGATGCCGTGCCTGGGCCAGATCCCTTGCCGGCAGTTCCTCCACGATCCGGCCGGCATAGAACACCAGCACCCGGTCGCAGAACGCGGCCACCAGGTCGAGGTCGTGGCTGACCAGGACCAGGCCCATGCCGCGGGCGGTGACCAGCTCGTCCAGCGTTTCCAGGATGCCGGCCTCCACCGTGGCATCCAGGGCCGAGGTCGGCTCGTCAGCCAGCAGCAGCTCCGGGCCCGGGGCCAGCATCATCGCGATCATGGCGCGCTGGCCCATCCCGCCGGAGATCTCGTGCGGGTAGAGGCGGACCACGCGCTCCGGATCACGGATATGGACGGCGTCCAGCGCTTCAATCGAGCGTCGGCGCGCCTCGCCGCGGCTCAGCCGGTGGTGGAGCCGGAAGGTCTCGGCCAGCTGCGCGCCTATGGTCATCACCGGGTTCAGGGCGTGGCGCGGGTCCTGCAGTACCATGGCGATCCTGCGCCCGCGCAGCCGCGTCCGCTCGCCAGGCTTCAGCCTGGTCAGATCCTGGCCGGCAAAGGTCAGGCGATCAGCGCTCACCCGGCCGGGCGGCGGGATCAGGTCCAGGATCGCGCGCGCGGTCATCGACTTGCCCGACCCGCTCTCGCCGACGATCCCCACCTTCTCGCAGCCGACGGTGAAGCTGATGCCGCGCACCACCTCGCGCAGGCCCTCCTGGCCGGGAAAGGCCACGCGCAGCCCCCTCACCTCCAGGAGCGGTGTGCTCATCGGCCCTGGCTCCGGGGATCCAGCACGTCGCGCAGGCCGTCGCCGATCAGGTTGAAGGCGAGGCTCACCAGGAAGATCGCGGCCCCTGGCATGGTCGCGACCCACCACTGGTCGGTCAGGAACTCCCGGCCGGTCGCGACCATCGCCCCCCATTCGGGCGAGGGCGGCTGGGCGCCCAGGCCCAGGAAGCCCAGGCCAGCGGCGATCAGGATCATCCCGGCGAGATCAAGGGTAAGGCGCGCCAGGACCGTCGAAATCGTGAGCGGCAGGATGTGGCGCAGGAGGATGCGGCCGTGCGAGGCGCCCTGCAGCCGGGCGGCGGCGATGAAGTCCTGGCGGCGCAGGGTCAGGGTCTCGGCGCGGGCGAGGCGCGCATAGGGCGGCCAGGCGGTGGCGGCGATCGCGATGATCGCGTTCTCGATGCCCGGCCCCAGCGCCGCCACCAGTGCCAGGGCCAGCACCAGGCGTGGGAACGCCATGAACACGTCGGTGACGCGCATCAGCACCCGGTCCACCCAGCCACCGCGATAGCCGGCGACGATCCCGATCGCGAGGCCGATCGGCGCCACCGTGACCGCGGCCAGAGCCACGATCACCAGCGTGATCCGGCTGCCCCAGATCACCCGGCTCAATATGTCACGGCCGAGCTGATCGGTACCGAACGGATGGGCGGCCGAGGGCGGCTGGAGCCGCTGGGCCAGGTCCTGGGCGTCTGGGGCGTAGGGTGCCAGCACCGGCGCGAACAGGGCCACCAGCAGCAGCAGTGCCACCAGGACTAGCCCCACCGCGGCCAGCGGGTTGGCCAGGAGCGCCAGCGTGCCCCGGTAGAACCTCCCTGCCCGCGCCTGGGCGCGCGAGGCCGGCGTGGCCGTGGTCAGCCAGGCGGACAGCGTGCTCATCGCGCCCTCGGGTCGACCAGGGTGTAGAGCAGGTCGGACAGGAGGTTCAGGCCGATGAACACAAGGCCGATCACGATGGTGGCGCCCAGGACGGCGGTGAGGTCGGCGGAGAAGAGGGACTGGGTGATGTAGAGGCCCAGGCCCGGCCAGGCGAACACCGTCTCGGTCAGCACCGCACCTTCCAGAAGGTATGCATAGGACAGGGCGACGGTGGTGATCAGCGGCACCATGATGTTGCCCAGCACGTGCCGCCAGATCACAAGCCGCTCCGGCAGGCCCTTCACCCGCGCCGCGATCACATATTCCTGGCCGAGCTCGGCCAGCATCAGCGAGCGGGTCATCCGGGTGATGTAGGCGAGCGACAGATAGCCCAGCACCGAGGCTGGTAGGATCAGGTGCCAGAATGCGTCAAGGAAGGCGGCATGGTCTCCGGCCAGCAGCGTGTCGACCAGCATCAGCCCGGTGACCGGCTCGATCGAGTATTCGTAGACCACGTCGATCCGGCCCGGCCCCGCCACCCAGCCGAGCTCGGCATAGAACACCAGCAGGCCCACCAGCCCCAGCCAGAAGACCGGGACCGAGTAGCCGGCCAGCGCCACCACCCGGATGACCTGGTCCTGCCAGCGCCCGTGTCTGGTCGCGGCCAGCACGCCCAGTGGCACGCCCAGGCAGACGCCGATCAGGGTCGCCACGGTCGCGAGCTCCAGGGTCGCCGGGAAGAACCGTGCGATGTCAGTGAGCACCGGCTGGCCGCTCAGGACCGAGTTGCCGAAGTCGCCCTGGAGGATCTCGCTCAGGTAGCGCAGGAACTGCCGCCAGAGCGGCAGGTCCAGGCCCAGCTCAACCGCGGCCTGGACGCGCACATGCTCCGGCGCCCGGTCGCCCACCACCGCCAGCAGCGGGTCGACCGGCACCACCCGGCCGATGAAGAAGGTGACTACCAGCAGTCCGAACACGGTCAGGACCACCGAGACGATCACGGACAGGACACGGCCGAGGAGGCGGCGTAGCGCACCGTGCGCGCGTGGCTCCTCCTCCGTCAGCCCGGCCAGACCGTCCTGTTCCGATGCGACCGCCACGGGCCTAGCTCTTGGTCACCCCGGCATAGCTTACGGTGTCGAAGGTCGGACCGGAGACGTAGCCGTCCACATTGGCGCGCAGCACGCTGTTTTCGACCTGCTGGAACATCAGGATGTAGGCGCCGTTGCTCTGCACCTCCTTCTGGATGTCCAGATAGGCCTGCTCGCGCGCCTCGGGGTCGATCTCCAGTGCCGCCTCCCCGGCCCGTTCGCTGAGTTCAGGGATGTCCCAGGCATTGCGCCAGGCGATCGTCTTGGCAGTGCCCTCGTCGCTGTTGTCCGGGTTGTTAGCGAAATAATCGGTGGTGGAGTGCGGGTCGAGATAGTCCGGCGACCAGTACATCAGCACCATGTCGTGGTTGCGGGCCCGGTACTTGGTCAGCACCTGCTTCTGGTCGGACTGGATCAGTTCCACCGTGACGCCGGCCTGGCCGAAGCTGCCCTGGATCGCCTGGGCGATGTCGATATAGGGTGAGGTGTTCGGCACGTCGAAGGTGATCTTGAGCTCGGGCCCAGCACCGGATTGGGCGAGCAGCGCCTTAGCCTTCTCGATGTCCAGCTTGTAGGGGTTGTCCTTCAGGGCGCCGAACATGCCATCACCCAGGAAGGACTGGTGGACCTGCCACTGGCCTTTCAGGAGGTTCGTCACCAGGCCCTCGTAGTCGACCGCCCAGCGCAGCGCTTCGCGCACCTTCGGGTTGGCCAGGATCGGGTTCTTCTGGTTCAGGCCGATATAGAGGATGCTCTGCTTGGGCTGCGCCAGGAGCTTGAAGTCCGGGCTGGCAGTCAGCTTGGCGATCTGGTCGGGGCTCAGGTTGCGGGCGATGTCGGCATCGCCCTTCTCGATCAGGAGAAGCTGGGTGGCGGGCTCGCCGATATGGCGCACGATCACCCGCTTGATCGCGGGTGCGCCCAGATAGAAGTCCGGGTTGGCCTCCAGCGCCACGGCGTCCTTGGCCTTCCAGGCGAGCAGCCGGAAGGCGCCCGAGCCCGCCGACTGGTTCTTCAGCCAGCCATAGCCGAGATCGCCATCGGCCTCGTGCTCCTGGACCAGCCTGGAATCGACGATCGAGCCCACGCCCGCGGACAATGCGTTCAGCACCAGGGTCGGCGCGAACCGGTTGACCAGGGTCAATTCCACCCTATCCGGGCCGGTCGCCTTGACCTGCTCCTTCACGTTGTCCGCGGTCCAGCCGAACTGGGTCAGGATGAAGGCCGGCGTCTTGTCCAGGATGACCACCCGCTGCAACGACCAGGCCACGTCCTCGGCGGTCACCGGGTTGCCGGAGTGGAACTTGAGGTTCGGC
>NZ_WUJP01000360.1 GCF_009806515.1 Geminicoccus flavidas
CGGATCTTGAAGGCCAGCCTGCCGCCGTCGTCCAGCACCTCCCAGCTCTCGGCCACCCCGCCGATCAGCTGGCTGAAGTCCTTGGGGTCGAGCATGACGAGGCGGGTGTACATCTGCGCCACGATCTCGCCGCCGCTGAACTCGAAGCATTCGGCCGGGTCCAGCGTGATCATGTCGTCGATGTTCTTGGCGATCACCAGCGTGTCGGGTGGGGTGGCGGCACCGGCCCGCCCGAGGCTACCGGCCAGCGTGGCGGGCACGCTCAGCGCCATCGCGGTCAACATCGTCCGGCGTTGCATGGACCTGCTCCGTTTACCCTTCCCATCGTGCTGAGACGGTATCGACGCGCTGCAGCGCGTCAAGTACGGCCGGCGCCTGCCGATTGCCCTTGGCCGCCGCCCTGTCTAGACCGGACCCGCCCCGTCCCGGAGACTGACGCATGCCGAAGCTCGTCGTGGTCGACCATCCGCTGGTCCAGCACAAGCTCGCCCTGATGCGCCGCAAGGAGACGCCCACCGCCGAGTTCCGCCAGCTCGTCAAAGAGATCGCCCTCCTGCTGGGCTACGAGATCTGCCGCGACCTGCCGCTTGAGGAGGTCGAGGTCGAGACGCCTCTGGAGCGCACCACCGTCCGGATGCTCTCGGGCAAGAAGCTCTGCCTGGTCTCGGTGCTCCGCGCCGGCAACGGCCTGCTGGAGGGGATGCTCGACCTGATCCCGTCCGCCAGGGTCGGCCATATCGGGCTGTACCGCGACCCCGAGACGCTGCAGCCGGTCGAATACTACTACAAGGTGCCGAGCGACATCGCCGAGCGCCAGGTGATTCTGGTCGACCCGATGCTGGCCACCGCCAACTCGGCGGTCGCGGCGGTGCACAAGGTCAAGGCCTCGGGTGCCACTGACATCAAGTACGCCTGCCTGCTCGCGGCCCCGGAAGGGGTCGAGAAGTTCCAGGCCGCGCATCCGGACGTGCCGATCTTCACCGCGGCACTTGACCGGGCGCTCAACGACCATGGCTACATCATGCCGGGCCTGGGCGATGCTGGTGACCGGATCTACGGGACACGCTGAACGGAGGGACGAGAATGAGCGGATCGGACGGGCGCCTGCCGGCCGAGCTCAGTGGGCTGCGCGCCAGCATCGACAACCTGGACGCAGCGATCATCCACCTCCTGGCCGAGCGCTTCAAGCTCACCCGGCGGGTAGGCGCACTCAAGGCCGAGCATGGCTTGCCGCCTGCCGA
>NZ_WUJP01000361.1 GCF_009806515.1 Geminicoccus flavidas
CCCTGCGCGCGAGCAGCGCCAGATCGAGCGGCTGCGGCAGCTCGCGGATTCCGCCGGCCTGGAACCGGAACTGGCCGAGAAGTTCCTGAACTTCATCGTCAAGGAGGTGATCCGGCACCACGAGGTGATCGCCCGCGAGCGCGCCCTGTCCAGGCAGGACCCGCCCTGACCAAGGCGGGCCCATCCGGGCTCAGATGGTGAGGCCGCCGTCGATCACCGCCAGCGTGCCGGTCGTGTAGGCGCTCTCGTCGGACGCCAGGTAGATCGCCAGCGCCGCGATCTCCTCCGGGGTGCCCAGCCGGCCCAGCGGCTGGCGGGCGATGAACTCCTTGCGCGACTGCACCGGATCGGCCGCGGCGTTGATCCGGTCATCCAGCGATGGCGACTGCACCGTGCCCGGGCAGATCGCGTTGCAGCGGATGTTCTGCTTCACGAAGTCCATCGCCACCGACTTGGTCAGCCCCTGCACGGCCGCCTTGGAGGTACCATAGGCGAAGCGATTGGGCACGCCCTTGAAGGCGCCGGCCACGCTCGCGACGTTGACGATGCTGCCGCCGCCCTGCTCGATCATCCTGGGCAGGAACGCCTTGATGATCCAGAACATCGAGCGGACGTTCAGGTCGAAGGCGAACTCCCACTGCTCGTCGGTGCAGTCCAGGATCGTGCCGTTGTGGACATAGCCTGCGACGTTACACAGCACGTTGATACCCGGGTTCTGCTCGGCGCAGGCGCGGATCGCGTCCGCGGACAGGACGTCCAGGCGCTCGGCGCGGATGCCCTTCTCCTGCTCCAGGCTCTCCAGCGCATGGATGTTCACGTCGGTCGCGAGCACGTCGGCACCTTCGCGGGCGAAGGAAAGGGCGATCGCACGGCCGATCCCCTGCGCGGCCGCGGTCACCAGGACGCGTTTGCCCGCGAGACGTCCACTCATCCCATCTACTCCAAGCGATCGAGGTCCCAAGCCGGCCGATCCGTCCGGCCGGGCCGCACCAGTAGCGGACACGGCCCGGGACCGAAAGAGCCCGAGACCGCCACCCGCTGCCGGTTCAGATCATGTACTGACCGCCGTTCACGCTTAAGGTCGAGCCGGTGATGAAACCGGCATCGTCGCCCGCCAGGAATACGACCGCCCGGGCGATCTCCTCGGGCTCCCCTAGGCGCCCGACCGGGATCAGCGGCAGGATCTTGGCGTTGAGCACCTCTTGGGGCACCGCCTTGACCATGTCGGTCGCAACATAGCCGGGCGCCACCACATTGACCGTGATGTTCGCGCGCGCGCCTTCCAGGGCCAGCGCCTTGGTGAAGCCCGACGCGCCGGACTTCGCCGCCGCATAGTTGGTCTGGCCGAACTGGCCCTTCTGGCCATTGATCGAGCCGATCGTGATGATCCGGCCGAAGCCGCGCTTCTTCATCCCGTCGAAGACGCATTTGGACATGTAGAACAGCGAGTCGAGGTTGGTCGCCATCACCTCGCGCCACTGCTCGACGGTCATCTTGCTGAAGCTGGTGTCGCGGGTGATGCCTGCATTGTTCACCAGTATGTCGACCGGACCGAGTTCCGCCTCGACCTTGGCCACCCCCGCCTGGCATGCCTCAAAGTCGGACACGCTCCACTTGAACACCGGGATCCCGGCCCGCTCGGAGAATTCCTTGGCCGCCTGATCGTTGCCCGCATAGTTCGCCGCCACCTGGTGTCCCGCTTCCTTGAGCGCAGTGGACACTGCAGCGCCGATGCCCCGAGAGCCGCCGGTAACGAGTGCAACGCGAGCCATGTCGGTTCTCCCCAATCGTTCCGCGGTCCCGTGGCGGGACCTTGATTATTGATATGTCGTTCCCCGGCCGGGCGGCGACACCTGGCCGGGGAAACTATCATCAAAAAGATCAGTCGCGGGCCACGCACATGGCGATGCCCATGCCCCCGCCGATGCACAGCGTCGCCAGGCCCTTCTTGGCGTCGCGCTTCTGCATCTCGTGCAGGAGGGTCACCAGGACCCGCGCTCCCGACGCACCGACCGGATGGCCCAGCGCGATCGCCCCGCCGTTGACGTTCACCTTGGACGTGTCCCAGCCGAGGTCCTTGTTGACCGCGCAGGCCTGGGCGGCAAACGCCTCGTTGGCCTCGACCAGGTCGAGATCGTCGGTCTTCCAGCCGGCCTTCTTCAGCGCCGCGCGGGAGGCCGGGATCGGGCCGGAGCCCATGATCGCCGGGTCGACGCCGGCCTGGGCCCAGGAGACGATCCGGGCCAGCGGAGTGAGGCCGCGCTTGTTCGCCTCCTCCGCGCTCATCACGAGCACGGCCGCAGCGCCGTCATTGATGCCGGACGCGTTGCCGGCCGTGACCGTGCCGTCCTTGGCGAACGCCGCGCGCAGCTTCTGCATGGCCTCGATGGTGGCGCCAAAACGTGGATACTCGTCCTGCTCGACCACCACGTCGCCCTTGCGGGTCTTGATGGTGACCGGGACGATCTCGTCCTTGAACCGCCCGCTCTTGACCGCCGCCTCGGCCTTGTTCTGCGAGGCCAGCGCGAACTCGTCCTGCTGCTCGCGGGTGATCTGCCACTTCTCGGCGACGTTCTCGGCGGTGTTGCCCATGTGGTAGCCGTTGAAGGCGTCCCACAGCCCGTCCTTGATCATGGTGTCGACCATCTCCACCGAGCCCATCTTGGCCCCGGCGCGGAGATAGGAGGCGTGCGGCGCCTGCGACATGCTCTCCTGGCCGCCGGCGACCACGATCGAGCTGTCGCCGCTGCGGATCGCCTGGTAGGCCATGGCCACCGTCTTCAGGCCCGAGCCGCACAGCATGTTCACGCCATAGGCCGGGACGTCGACCGGCAGGCCGGCGTTCACCGCAGCCTGGCGGGCCGGGTTCTGGCCCTGGGCTGCCGTCAGGATCTGGCCGAGCATCACCTCGGAGACCTCCGCGGCGTCGACCTTGGCGCGCTCCAGGACGGCCTGGATGACGACCTTGCCGAGATCATGGGCCGGAAGGGTCGACAAGGCGCCGTTGAATGACCCGATCGCGGTCCTGGCCGCGCTCACGATGACCACATCACTCATGATGTTCCTGCCCTTTCCTTGCCGGTCCATTTGACCCGGCTGCCGCGGCGAGTCCATCGGCGGCGGCCGGGCTGTTGTCGAAAGTCTCCCCCAGCCGGCCCATGGGCGCAAGCGACCTGCCTCCGCCTGCTCCGCTTCGCCCGGATTGGGCAAGACATCCCTTAATTTTTGTGAAGCGAGTGTGGAACCCGGTGCGCGCGAACAGGGTTAGGCAGCCAGTCGATCGCAAGATCGGAACCGAACCCTGGAAAGGAGGATGCAGGTCATGCGCAAGTCGTTTCTCGCCAGTGTCGCCGTGATTGGCTTGACCACCGCAAGTGTCGCTTATGCGCAGCAGGATGCCACGACTACTGATCCGGCCGCTCCTGCTGAACAGGTCACGCCGATGACCGAGCCGGAAGCGCCCACGGGTGGCGAAACCATGGGAGCTGCCGGTAACGAGGCCGGTGGTGCCGCGCAGCAGGGCATCGAGGGTGCTGGCCCGACCATGACCGAGAGCGACGGCAGCATGGGCACCGCCCCCACCGAAACTGGCACCAGCACCGCGCAGAGCTACCAGCCCTATAGCGGCCAGGAAGCGGGCAGCTTCACCGGCACGATCGCCGGCGACTTCAGCGCCGACGAGCTGATGAACCGCAACATCGTCGACATGGAAGGCAACAATGTCGGCCAGATCAGCGACCTGCTGATCGGCAGCGACGGCACGATCCAGAACGTCCTGGTCGACGTCGGCGGCTTCCTCGGCATCGGCACCCGCACCGTGTCGCTGGGCCTGGACCAGGTGCAGATGGCGCAGGGTGACGCCGAGGACCTGGTCGTCAACATGTCCCGCGAGCAGATCGAGAACCTGCCTCAGGTCGAGGAGCGCGACGGCACCTGGGGCATGATGCCCGAGACGCCCGACATGCCGGCCGATACCGGCACCACGGCCCCGGGTCTCGCTCCGGCGACAGGCACCGACCCGGCCGCACCGGCGGCCCCGGCCACCACGACCCCGTAAGTCCGGCGTCAGCCGACTAGGGGCAACCACCCGGCCCGCCGGCTCCGGCGGGCCGTTTGGCGTCCGGTCAGAGCTCCACGACCGGCGTCTCGCCCTTGGGCGGCTCGCCGCGCAGCTTCTCGCGCGCCAGCGGGCTGAGCTGCAGGTTCAGTTCCTTGAGCTGCTTGTCGGTCACCCGCGAGGGTGCGCCCAGCAGCAGTTCCTGGGCCTGCTGGTTCAGCGGGAAGGCGGTGACTTCGCGGATGTTCGGCGTGTCCGCCAGCAGCATCACGATCCGGTCGACGCCGGGTGCGATGCCGCCATGCGGCGGAGCCCCGTATTGGAGGGCGCGGAACATGCCGCCGAACCGGTTCTCCAGCTCCTCCCTGCCATAGCCCGCGACCTCGAAGGCCCGCACCATGATGTCGGGCCGGTGGTTACGAATGGCGCCCGACGACAGCTCGATGCCGTTGCAGACGATGTCGTATTGGAAGGCCTTGATGGTTAGCGGATCCTGATCGTTCAGCGCGTCCATGCCGCCCTGGGGCATCGAGAACGGGTTGTGCGAGAAGACGACCTGCTTCAGCTCCTCGTCATACTCGTACATCGGGAAGTCGACGATCCAGCAGAACCGGTAGGCGTTCTTCTCGCAGATGCCGAGCTGCTCGCCGGCCTGGTTGCGCACCTGGCCGGACAGCTTCTCCGCTCCGGCCTTCGTGTCGCAGACGAAGAACACCGCGTCGCCGTCGCCGATCCCGGCCAGCTCCTTCAGCCGGGCGAGGCGCGGCTCGTCCAAGAACTTCGCCACCGGGCCCTTGGCGGCACCGTCCTGGAAGATGATGTAGCCCAGGCCCGGCGCCCCCAGGCCTTGGGCGAAGGCCACCATCTTGTCGAAGTAGGAGCGCGGCTGCCCGGCGGCACCCGGAGCCGGGATCGCGCGCACCACCGCGTTCTTGCCTTCAATCGCCCGCGCGAACACGGCAAAGCCGCCGCCCGCGAACACCTCGGTCACGTCCTGGATCTTGATCGGGTTGCGCAGGTCCGGCTTGTCCGAGCCGTAGTGCAGCAACGCGTCGTGATAGGTGATCTGCGGGAACGGGTAGGGCGTCACCTCCCAGTCGCTGAACTCGGCGAACACGCCGTGGATCACCGGCCCCACTGCGTCGAACACGTCCTGCTGGGTGACGAAGCTCATCTCGACGTCGAGCTGGTAGAACTCGCCCGGGCTGCGGTCGGCGCGCGCATCCTCGTCGCGAAAGCAGGGGGCGATCTGGAAATAGCGGTCGAAACCGCTGATCATGAGCAGCTGCTTGTATTGCTGGGGTGCCTGCGGCAGCGCGTAGAAGTGACCGGGGTGCAGCCGGGACGGCACCAGGAAGTCGCGGGCACCCTCGGGGCTAGACGCGGTCAGGATCGGCGTCTGGAACTCGGTGAAGCCCTGGGCGGTCATCCGCTGGCGCAGCGAGGTGATGATCTTCGAGCGCAGGACGATGTTCTCGTGGATCTTCTGGCGGCGCAGGTCCAAGAACCGGTAGCGCAGCCGGGTCTCCTCGGGATAGTCGCGGTCGCTCGCCACCTCGAGCGGCAGGGTCTCCGCCGCACTCTCGATCGCGAACTCCTCGACCACGACTTCGACGGCGCCCGTGGGCAGCGCCGGGTTGACGGTCGCCGCCTCGCGCGCCACTACCCGACCGGTCGCGGTGACTACGCTTTCCGCCCGAACCCGCGACGCTTCCTCGAAGAACGCGCTGGACGGCTGGCAGACCAGCTGGGTGATGCCGTAGTGGTCGCGCAGGTCGATGAACAGGAGTTGCCCGTGATCGCGCTTGCGCTGGACCCAGCCCGACAGACGGACGGTGCTGCCGACATCGTCCGCGCGAAGCTGTCCGCAGGTATGGGTGCGGTAGAGATGCATGGGTTCCTCGTATCCACCGGCCCCGCCGGCTGTCTCGACCGCGCGTCTAGCCTTACCCGTTCCGCTCGTAAAGCGAGCCTCTCTCCGCAGATGGATTCCCTACCCGCATGCTGATCCAGGACAACGCGTCGCTCGCCGCCGTCTGCGCCAGGCTCGCGCACGAGGATTTCGTGACCGTCGACACGGAGTTCATGCGCGACAAGACCTATTATGCGAAGCTCTGCCTGGTGCAGCTGGGCGGTGACGCGGAAGCGGTCGCGATCGACACGCTCGCCCCCGGCATCGACCTCACGCCGCTGCTCGACCTCATGGCCGACCCCAAGGTCCTCAAGGTGATGCATGCCGCCCGCCAGGACCTGGAGATCTTCTGGCACCTGATGGACGGCCGACTGCCGGCGCCGCTGGTCGACACCCAGATCGCCGCGATGATCCTGGGCTATGGCGAGGAGGTGGGCTACGAGGCCCTGGTCACCCGGCTGACCAATGCCCGGGTAGACAAGACCTCGCGCTATTCCGATTGGTCGCACCGCCCGCTGCGGCCGGCCCAGGTCCAGTACGCGCTGGGCGACGTCATCCATCTGCGCGAGGTCTGGCGCAGGCTCGACCAGGAGATGGTCAAGGCCGGGCGACGCCACTGGCTGGAGGACGAGCACACCGCCCTGTTCGACCCGGGCCTCTACGACGTCGACCCGGACATCGCCTGGCGGCGCCTGAAGGTGCGCTCGCGCGATCCGCGCTTCATCGCGGTCGTCCAGGCGCTGGCCGGCTGGCGCGAGCGGGCGGCGCGGGCCAAGGACCTGCCACGCCAGCGCATCCTACGCGACGACGTGCTGATGGAAATCGCCGCCAACCGCCCGACCAGCGTCGAGGCGCTGAAGGAACTGCCCCGGGTGTCGCTGGACCGGGCCAGCGCCCAGGCGGTGGTCGAGGCGATCGAGGCGGCGCTGCGCCTGCCGCCCGCGGAACTGCCGGTGCTCGAGCCGGTCCGCGACCTGCCGCGCGGCATCCCCGCGATCGTCGACCTGCTCCGGGTCCTCCTGAAGCAAGTCGCCGACGAGCACGACATCTCGCCCCGGCTGATCGCCAACGGCGAGGACCTGGAAGCGGTGGCGCTGGACGACCAGTCGGCGGCCCGCGTGCTGTCCGGCTGGCGCCGCGAGCTGTTCGGTGAGAAGGCGCTGGCGTTGAAACGCGGCGAACTGGTGCTGGGGGTGCGCGGCCGCAAGGTGGTGGTCGAGCCGCGCCAGCCGGCCATGCGCTGAGCGGCACCGGGGCATCCCTTGCGCATCGCGATCACCGGGGCCGGCGGCTTCATCGGCCAACATCTGGCAGCCGCCTTGCCCGAGGCCGTCCCGCTCTCACACCAGGCGATCCCGACGCTGGATGGCCGAAACTTCGACCTGGTGATCCATGCCGGACGATCGCCTAGGATCGGCCGGGCGGACTGGCTTCTGGCGGACGATGCCGAGCACCTGCTCCTGCGCCGCCTGGCGGACAGCGCCTGCCGCTACTTGATGCTGTCCAGCCGCGCGGTGTACGGCCCGGCCGGCAGCGATGCGCTGGCCCCAGACCATGCCACCGCTCCGGCCAGCGCCTATGGCCGCAACAAGCTCCGCCTGGAGCAGGCCGGCCGGGACCTCCTGGGCGAGCGCCTGTGCATCCTGCGGCTGTCCAACGTGTTCGGCTGCGAATGGCCGGGCCGGACCACCTTCTTCGGCACCATGCTGGCGGGCTTGGCCGAGCGGGGCGAGATCCGCTTCGACATGGCCGGCAGCACCCGGCGCGACTTCGTCCCGGTAGAGACGGCCGCACGCACCATCGCCAGCCTCGCCAGGCTCGGCGCCCGGGATCCGGTGCTCCATGTCGGCTCAGGCATCGCCCTGCCCTGCGCGGCGATGGCCGAGGCGGTGATCGCCGGCTTCGGCCAGGGCCGGCTGGTGGCCACAGGACCCGAGCGCGACGGGTTCGCGTTCGACGTGAGCCGCACCGTGGCACTCACTGGCATCGCACTGGACGAGGCCGGGGTGCTAGGGACAGCCCGGGCCGCGGGCCGGCAGCTGGCGCAGCTCCGGCGCTGAGCCCGGCAACGCCAGCCCGTCCGGCAGGAGCGGCCCCAGTGCCGCGCGCACCGCGGCCTCGCTCGGCTGCATGCCGCTCGGAGGCACCAGGCTGCGTACCACTCCAGCCATTGCCTCGCGCTGGGCCGAGGCCTCGTCCGGATCATCCAGCAGGGCCTGCGCCTCGGCCGCGATGCGCACCGGCGTACAGTCCTCCTGCAGGAGTTCCGGCAGCACTGGCCGGCCCGCAATCAGGTTGACCAGCGAGACGTAGCGCACCTTGACCAGCCGCCTCGCCAGCCAAGCCGAGAGCGCGGAGGTCTGGTACATCACCACGGTCGGGCAGGTCGCCAGCGCCAGTTCCAGCGTCACCGTGCCGGACGCGGCGATCGCCAAGTCGCAAGCGGCGAACAGGTCGAACCGGTTGGACCGATCGGTGCTGATCTCGGTCGGCACCGGCCACTCTGCCACCGCCTCCCTGACCAGTCCTTCCACGGACGACACGGTCGGCACCACCACGCCCAGATCGGCATGGTCCACCGCCAGATCTCTGACCACCTCGCGCAGGATCGGCAGGTGGCGGGTGACCTCGCTCCGCCGGCTGCCCGGCAGGAGGCAGAGCAGCCGCCTGGTGGCCGGGACCGCATGGGCCGCGCGCCAGCGCAGGCCATCGGGTGTCTGGGCGGGCTCCTCGACCACCGGGTGGCCGACAAAGCTCCCCGAGACACCGAACCGCGCGAAGAAGGCCGGCTCGAATGGCAGGATGTAGAGGACATGGTCGCATAAACCCGGCAGGGCGCGGGCGCGACCTTCCTTCCACGCCCAGGCCTGCGGCGCCACGTAGTGGACCTTGCGTACCGCCAGGTCCTGGAGCCGCTTCAGCAGGCGCAGGTTGAAACCCGGCGCGTCCACGGTGAGCAACAGGTCCGGGCGGATCCGGCGGACCGCCGCCTCGACGTCACGCAGATGCCGGCGAATGCGCAGGATCCTGGGCAGGACCTCGGCAAAGCCCATCAGCGCCAGGTCTTCCAGCGGCAGGAGGCTGCGCTGGCCATGCCCGGCCAGCCTCGGGCCGCCCACGCCCACGACCTCGACCGGGCGCGGGGCGAGGAGCTGCTTCAGCGTGTCGACGAACCGCCCGGCCAGCTGGTCGCCAGACGGCTCGCCAGCCACCACGAACAGCCGGAACGGCGCCAAGCTCATGGCTCGGACGCGATGCCGACCAGGAACAGCCCGGCGGCATCGCAGGCGGCGATCGTGGCTTCCCGGTCGACCAGCAGGGTCTGGCCCGCTTCCAGCGCGATCCCGACCAGACCTGCCGCCTGCGCACGGCGGACCGTGTCGACGCCCGCCGTCGGCAGGTCGGCACGGCGTTCCTGCTGCGGCTTGCGCATCTTGACCAGCACGCCGCCGCGCCCGGCCAGGCGCAGTTCCCCGCAGCGCTCGATCAGCCGGTCCGTACCCTCGATGCCCTCGACGCCGATCACCTGCTCCTGCTGGACCACCACGGCCTGGCCGACATCCAGCGCGCCGAGTGCTCGGGCGACCTTCACGCCGAGTGCGATGTCGCGCAGGGCATCAGCATCGGGGGAGAGCCGGCCGAGCTGTCCCTTCGGCGTCAGCAGGTCGCCCTCGACCTCGTGCGCACCGACGATGCGAAAGCCCTCGCCCTCCAGCTCGGCCAGGATGAGCCGCAGGAGCGCGTCGTCGCCCCGCCCGGTGCGCAAGAGCTTCGGCAACATGCCGATCGCACGCGCGTCCAGCCCGATCGCCGACAGGGAGGGTCGCTTGACCGGGCCGATCAGGCAGACCTCGGCGATCCGCTCACGATGGAGGATCTCGATCGCCCGGCCGACCTGGCCGATCCCGACCGTGGCGCTTTCCAGACCCTCGGCGGTGGTGGGGTCGGTGATCCCGTCCAGGCACAGGATGAACACGTCGCGCCCGGCCCGCCTGGCGGTGTCCGCCAGGCGCCTGGGCATCGGCCCGGAGCCGGCGACGATGGCGAGCCTGCCTGGCACTCTCTAGGTCAGGCCAGCCGGTCGCCGACGCGCGGATGGCAGAGGTCACGCGCCGAGGAGCTCTTGACGAACTCGACCACCTCCATCACCCGGGGCTGGTCCGCAAATACTTCCGCCACCTCGTTCAACCGATCGGCGAAGGCGCCCTCGCCCTCGAACAGGGTGCGATACGCATTGCGCATCTGCCGGATCTCCTCGCGGCTGACCCCGCGCCGCTTCATGCCGACATTGTTCAGCCCGGCCAGATGCGCTCGGTTGCCCATCACCAGCCCATAGGGGATCACATCGTTCTCGACGCCGGACAGGCCACCCAGCATGGCGTGCTGGCCTATCCGCACGAACTGGTGCACGGCGCACAGCCCGCCCAGGAAGGCATAGTCCCCGACCGTGACGTGGCCGCCCAGCGTGGCGTTGTTGGCCATGACCACGCCGTTGCCGACGATGCAGTCATGCGCGATGTGGATGCTCGCCATCAGCAGGCACTCGGCACCCACCACGGTCGCCATCCGCCCGCCCTCGGTGCCTGGATGGATCGTCACATACTCGCGGATCCAGCAGTGCTTGCCGATCGTGATGGTGGACGGCTCGCCCTTGTAGCGCAGGTGCTGGGGCGGCTGGCCGATGCAGGCGAACGGGTGGATGCGCGTGCCCTCGCCCACCGTGGTGTGCCCGTCGATCACGACGTGGGCCACGAGCCGGCAGCCGTTTTCCAGGCGCACGTTCGGGCCGATGATGCAGAACGGGCCGATCTCGACATCTGCGCCGATCTCGGCCTTGCCGTCGACGATGGCGGTGGGGTGGATGCTACTCACCGCCGCGGGTCCCGGTCATCACCTTGGCAGAGAAGGTGCACTCGGTGGCGAGCTGGTCGCCGACCCAGGCATTGCCGCGGAACTTGTAGATCATCAGCTTGCTGCGCTCGAGCACGACCTCGAGCTTGAGCTGGTCGCCCGGCCGGACCGGGCGGCGGAACTTCACGTCGTCGACCGTGGAGAAGTAGACAGTGGTGCCCTCGAACTCCGGCCCCAGCGACGCCACCACCAGCACGGCCGCGGCCTGGGCCAGCGCCTCGATCACCAGCACGCCCGGCATGATCGGGTCGGTCGGGAAATGGCCTTGGAAGAACGGCTCGTTGAAGGTGACGTTCTTGATGCCGACCGCGCGCTTGAACGCCTCGATCTCGGTCACCCCGTCCACCATCAGCATCGGGTAGCGATGCGGGATCCGCTTGAGGATCCCGGCATAGTCGATGTCGGGCAGCGGCGTGCCTTGCTCGAAGCGACCCTGCTGGCTCACCGCGCTTCTCCCTTCTTCTTCCTTTTCCCGAGCATCCGGATCGACGCAACCTGGCGGCGCCACTCGGTGATCGGCACCGCCGGCGCGCCGCCATAGATCGAATCAGCCGGAAGGTCGTCGGTCACGGCGCCCCTGGCGGCCAGCTGCACCCGCGGTCCCAGGACGAGGTGGCCGGCCACGCCCGACTGCGCCGCCAGCACACAATGATCTCCGATCGTCACACTGCCAGAAATGCCGGACTGCGCCACGATGATGCAATGCGCGCCGATCCGCACGTTGTGCGCGATCATGACCAGATTGTCGATCTTGCTGCCTCGGCCGATCACCGTGTCGGAACCGCTGCCCCGGTCGATGGTGGTGTTGGCGCCGATCTCGACATCGTCCTCGATCACGACCCGGCCGAGCTGCGGCACCTTATGGTGGGACGCCCCCATGGCGAAGCCGAACCCGTCCTGGCCGATCCTGACACCGGGATGGATCAGCACCCGCTCGCCTACCAGGCAGTGGGACAGGCTGGCCCCGGCACCGATTCGGCTGCCGGCACCGATCCGGACGTTGCGGCCGACCACGGCGGCAGGCTCGATCCGCACGCCGTCGCCCAGCTCGGCACCGGGCTGAACCACCGCACCCACCGCGATCTGCACGCCTCGGCCGAGCTTCGCGTCCGGGGCGACATGCGCACCGGCCTCGATCCTCCCCTCGCCCAGGGGCGCTGCGCCCGGCACCTCGTCCGGGTAGAAGGCGGCGGCGATGATCGCCATGGCAAGCTGCGGGTCGCGCACCAGCACCCGGGCCTTGCCGGCCGGCACGCGTTCGGCCATGGCCGGTTTGCAGACCACGGCACCGGCGGCCGTTGCCGCAAGATCCGCCAGGTAGCGGCGGTGGTCGAAGAAGGCGAGGTCGGCCGGCCCGGCCGCGGCCAGGCTCGCCACGTCCTCCACCAGCAGGTCGGGATCGCCCACCAGCTCGGCCTGGACCAGCGCGGCGAGCTGGCCCAGCCGGAACGGGCCGGAGCGGTCGAAGAAGCGAGGATCAGCCATGGCCGGCTATTGCTGCGGCTGCTGCTGCGCCGGCTCCGCCGGCAGCGCGTCGGCCACCTTCACGTCGGGCAGAAGCTGGTCGAGGAGCTGGAGCACGTCCTGGGTGATGTCGATCCTGGGCGAGAACACCAGGACGGTGGAGGATGGCACGACGAGGTTGAAGCCCTTCTCCTCGGCCAGCTGCGACACGACCTCGATGATCGCCTCACGGACATCGTTCAGGGCGACGGCGGTCACCTCGTCGAGCTGGCGGCGGCGCTCCTGGACGTTCTTCTGGACCTCGGCGACCTCCTGCTCGAACTCGCGGCGCTTAGTGCCGAAGGCCTCGGGCGAGAGCACGGTGCGCTGCTTGACCAGTGCCTGGTCCTGCTCGCGCAGTGCCTGCTCTTGCTTGGAGATCTCCTCCTGGTAGGCCTTACGCCGCACCTCCACCTGATCGCGGATGCTGCCGGCCGCCTTCGAATCGCGCAGGATCTTCTGGTAGTCGATGATGCCCACCACGGCGGCAGGCAACGTCTCCGAGGCGCCCGCGACCGTGGACGGCAGCGGCTGGGCCGCCGGCTGCTGCTGCGCAGCGGCGGGCAGCACCGTGCCCATCGCTAGGACCGCGGCCAGTGCCGCCATGCGCCCGGCCGCTGTCATGCCGGCGTACGCCGTCTTGTTGCAAGATGTGACCGGCAAGCCCGTTGCCCTCCAATCAGAACCGCGTACCGAACGAGACCCGGAACTCCTCGGTCTGGTCGTAGTCTTCCTTGGCGAACGGCAGCGCGAAATCAACCGCCAATGGGCCGAGCGGCGAGATCCAGGAGATGCCGAAGCCCGCCGAGGCGCGCAACGAGCCGGAATCCTCCAGTCCGGGCCCGCTCGCGTCGATGTCGGTCAGCGTGCCGGCCTGGGCGAAGCCGCGGCCATAGATGCGCAGCTCGTTCGGCAGCCCCAGCGGGAAGCGCATCTCGGCAGTGCCGACATAATAGAGGTTGCCGCCCAGCGAATCGTCGAAGTTCACGTCGCGCGGGCCGATACCGGCGAACTCGAAGCCGCGGAAGCCGGAGCCTCCGATGAAGAACCGGTCAGACAGATGCACGTCCTCGCCGCCGAAGCCGAAGATGTAACCGCCGGACGCGCCCAGGTTCAGCACCACGTCGGGCAGCAGGGAGTAGTACCAGTCGGCCCGGAGCTCCTGCTTGAACCACTGGTTGTCGCCGCCCAGGCCGGCCAGGTCCATGTCGTAGCGGAACAGCATACCCTCGTTCGGCAGGAACCGGTCGTCGCGGGTGTCGTAGGTGAAGGTCTGGCCGATGATGGACGAGGTCCGGTCGCCCTCCTCGTCACGGATATAGGGTGAGGAGTCTTCCGCGACGTCGAAGATCTTGTCGTTGCGCAGGGTGTAGCGCACGCCGTGCCGCCAGTTCTCCGTGAGCGGGTAGTTGGCGCGGATCGTGCCGCCGATGTTGCGCTCGTCGAACGATGATTCGTCCTGGTAGTCGGTCTCGCGCGAGAACAGGTCGAAGCCCACCGCCAGGTCACGGTCCATGAAATAGGGCTCGGTGAAGCCCAGGCCGATGTCCTGGCGCCGGCCGGAGAAGGTGAACTGCGCATCCAGGTCCTGCCCGCGGCCCAGGAGGTTGCGCTCGCGCAGCCGGATGTCGCCCAGCACGCCGTCCGAGGTCGAGTAGCCGGCACCGAAGGAGAGTTCGCCCGTGGAGCGCTCCACCACGTCGACCGCGATCACCACCTTGTCGGGCGCGCTGCCCTGGGTGGTATTGATCGTCACCTTGTCGAAGAAGCCCAGCGCCCGGATGCGCTGCTCGGAACGGCGCAGTAGGTCGGCGTTGAACGCATCACCCTCCGCCAGGCGGAACTCGCGGCGGATCACCCGATCGAGCGTACGGACATTGCCGCGCACGTCGATGCGCTCGACATAGACCCTGGGCCCCTCGTCGACCGCGAAGTTGACCGACACCGTCCGGTTCTCTTCGTCGACCCGCTGGATTGGGTTGACCCGGGTGAACGCGTAGCCCAGCACGGAGAGCCGGTCGGTCAGATCGTCGATGGTCCGCTCGATCTCGCTGCTGTCATAGGTGTCGCCGGCCGTCGGGATGAGCAGCGCCTGCAGTTCCTCGGCCTGCACGTCGCGGACATTGCTGGTGACCTCGATGTCGCCGAACTGGAACAGTTCACCCTCATCGACCGTGAAGGTGATGAAGAAGTTGCGCCCGTCCGGCGACAGCTCCGCTACCGCCGAGCGCACCTCGAACTGCGCGTAGCCGCGACTGGTGTAGTAGCGGCGCAGCAACTCCTGGTCATAGGCCAGCCGGTCGGGATCGTAGGTGTCGTCGGTGGTGAAGAAGCGGTACCAGGCGCTTTCCTTGGTCTGGATGGCGCCGCGCAAGGCCGAATCGGAAAAGTTCTCGTTGCCGATGAAGCTGATGCCGCCGACCCGGGTGAGCGGCCCTTCCTTGATCTCGAACACGAGGTCGACGCGGTTCTGGTCGAGCTCGATGATCTTGGGCTCGACCGCGGCACCGAAGCGGCCCGCACTGCGATAGATGTCCAGGATGCGGGTCACCGCCGCCTGCACCCGGGCCCGGGTGAACACGGTGCGGGGTGCCAGCTGGATCTCCTGGTTGAGAACGTCGTCGGTGATCCGGTCGTTGCCCTCGAACGCCACCCGGTTGATGATCGGGTTCTCGACCACGGTCACCACCAGGGTCTGACCATCGCGCTCGACCCGGACGTCGTCGAACAGGCCGGTGGCGAACAGGGTCTTGAGCGATTCGTCGATCTTGGCGTCGGTGAGCGTGTCGCCCGGCTGCACCGAGAGATAGTTCTCGATGGTCGCGCGCTCGATGCGCTCGTTGCCGCGCACCACGATGTCAATAAGGGTCACCGCTTCCTGCTGCTGCGCCCATGCCACAGGTGTTGCGGCGATGCCGGTCACGAGGGAGGTCGACAGCCACAGCGCGGTCAAGGTCCGGCGCGACGCCCGGCTTATCAGCATATGCCCACCCCAGCGGCCCACCGCGTCCGAGCGGGCGAACACGCCTCGATCAGGAAACCCACCCTTTGAGGAACTCGATGACCTTTAGGTTCACCAAATCGTTCCAAGTGGCGAATACCATGAGAGAAAGCACCATGGCCAGTCCGAAACGGAAGGCCATTTCCTGGGCCCGCTCGGCCAGCGGACGGCCTCGGACCGCTTCTGCCGCGTACATGACGAGGTGACCGCCGTCGAGCATCGGGATGGGGAACAGGTTGATCAGGCCGAGATTGATCGACAGCACCGCGGTGAACCAGATCGCCGGGACCAGGCCGTCCTGGGAGATCTCGCCGGACATCTGCGCGATCCGGATCGGCCCACCCAGTTCCTGGGTGCCACGCGAGCCGACGATCATCTCCCACAGGCCGGCGAGCGTGCCGGTGATCATCTTCCAGGTTTCGGTCACCGCCTCGACCGGTGCGGACAGGAGCGAGCTGCGCCGGAACTCGATGCCGCTGCTGCCGATGCCGATCCGGCCGATGCGATGCTCGTTGCCGAACCGGTCGGTGAGCTCGGTGAGTTCCGGGACCAGCGGCAGGGTCAGCTCGTCGCCATCGCGCAGCAAGGTCACCTCGACCGTCTCGCCCGGCCGCGGCGCCACCAGGCCCTGGAGCTGCTCGAAGCTCTCTACCGGCGTGCCGTCGACCGCGGTGATCCGGTCGCCGGGCAGGATCCCCGCCACTGCCGCCGGGCTGCTCTCGACCACCTGGCCCACCACAGGCGGCGTGAACGGCCGGCCGCTCACCACGAACAGGAAGGTCAGCGCCAGGATCGCGAACAGGAAATTGGCCGCAGGCCCGGCGAACACGATCGCGGCCCGCTGGCCCACCGGCTTCGCCGGGAACGCGGTCCGGTCGGCGGCGAGCGTCTGGTCACTGCGCGCGCTGGCGGCATCCAGGTCGCCATGCATCTTGACGTAGCCGCCCAGCGGGATCGCGCTGAACTTCCAGCGGGTGCCGTGCCGGTCGGTCCAGCCCAAGAGTTCCGGGCCAAAGCCCACTGAGAATACGTCGACGCGC
>NZ_WUJP01000362.1 GCF_009806515.1 Geminicoccus flavidas
ACGCCGCAGGCACGCGCCACCCTGAAATGGCCGTATTCGTGGACGAACACGACCACCGTCAGGATGATCAGGAACGGCACGATGTACTGAAAGAGCGTGCCGATCATGGTGTCAGCTCCGAAACGGGACGATGCGAGCGCTCCGCCACCTTCCGCCAGGCCGCCCGGCGGGCTGCCTGATCGATGGCGAATACCGATTCGAGGTCGTCCGGCGCGATCCGCCCGTCCTCCGCCAGCACTTCCTCGATCACCGCGACGATGTCGAGAAAACCGATGCGTCGGTCCAGGAAGGCCGCGACCGCGACCTCGTCGGCGGCATTGAGAATGGTAGGTGCGGCCCCGCCCGCCCGCAA
Source organism: Geminicoccus flavidas (assembly GCF_009806515.1). Taxonomy (GTDB): domain Bacteria; phylum Pseudomonadota; class Alphaproteobacteria; order Geminicoccales; family Geminicoccaceae; genus Geminicoccus; species Geminicoccus flavidus. The sequence goes on from NZ_WUJP01000362.1 coordinate 353, forward strand.
GCAGGCGCGGGCTAGCGGGATTGCCGGGAAGCGCACATGGTCGGGCGCCGTGAAGGTCAGGCTGCCGAGCGCCGCCAGATCCAGACGCGGCACCGACGAACCTAGCCGCTCAGGATGGCCCAGGCAGTAGGAGATCGGCACGCGCATGTCCGAGCAGCCGAGCTGCGCCAGCACCGAGCCGTCGCAGTAATGCACCATGCCGTGCACCACCGACTGCGGATGCACCAGCACGTCCAGCCGCTCGTCCGGCAGGTCGAACAGCTGGTGCGCCTCGATCAGCTCCAGCCCCTTGTTGATCATGGTGGCGCTGTCGATCGTGATCCTGGGCCCCATCCGCCAGTTGGGATGGCGGAGTGCCGCCTCCGGCGTGGCGACCCGCATCTCGGCCAGCTCCGCGCAGCGGAACGGGCCGCCGGACGCGGTGATAGTCAGCTTCTCCACGTCCCGCCCCTCGCTGCCGGCGAGCGCCTGGAACAAGGCGTTGTGCTCGGAATCCAGCGGCAGGAGGCGGGCCCGGTGGCGGCTGACCGCGGCCTTGAACAGCGGCCCCGCCGCGACCAGGCATTCCTTGTTGGCCAGGGCGACCGTCGCCCCCCGGCGCACGGCGGCGAGGCTCGGTGCCAGGCCCGCGATGCCGACGATGCCCGCCACGACCCGCTCGGCCGGCAGCTCGGCCGCGGCCACCAGTGCCGCTGGCCCGGCGGCAACGGCCAGGCCGGTCCCGGCCAGCCGCTCCTGCAGTGCCGCGTAGCAGGCAGGGTCGCCGATCACGGTGAGTTCCGGTCGATAGCGCAGCGCCAATTCCGCCAGCTCGTCGACGCGGCTCTGGGCAGTGAGCGCCACGATCCGGAATCGGTCGGGATGCTCGTCCACCAGAGCGAGCGTGCTCGTGCCGATCGAGCCGGTAGCCCCCAGGACCGTGAGGCTGGTCATGTCAGGACGTCCGGTCCCAGCAGATGGACGAAGAGGGCGGTCACCGGGGCGGCGAACAGCACAGCATCCAGCCGGTCCAATGCGCCGCCGTGGCCAGGGATCAGGTTGCCGCTGTCCTTGAGGCCAGCGACGCGCTTCAGGCTCGATTCGAACAGGTCGCCCGCCTGACCCGCCACCGACACGAACAGGGCGGCCAGAGCGGCGACCCCGGGCGCGCCATGGGTGCCGAGCGCCACGAGTGCGCCGGCCAGCACGCCGCCCACC
>NZ_WUJP01000363.1 GCF_009806515.1 Geminicoccus flavidas
GCCCCGCCGATGCAGCCGGACCAAGTCTTGCCCGGGCTGATCGAGGGCGCCACCTTCGGCCCACCCAGCGTGCGCCCGACCAGATAGGCCATCGTGTCGGTGGTCCAGATCACCGCGAACATCCAGAGGACGATGGAAAAGCCCTGCGGCTCGACCAAGCGCAGGTCGATGATGACCAAGCAGGGCACCGCGATGTAGATGGCGCCGAAGCCTGCCCGGTTGCCGTCGGTGCGGCCGAACAGGGCGCGCAGGAACACCGTGCCCAGCGCCACCAGCCCGGCGAGTGCCAGCCCCTCGGGCAGCCCGCCGCGATAGAGCCCCACCAGGCCCAGCACCATCGCCCCGGCCGTGGCAAGGACGGCCCATTCGTTCAGGCCGGTGCGACCGCGCAGCCGGGCGACGATCCGGCCATATTCGTAGGCCATGCAAGCAACAGCCGCCACCACCAGCAGGTCGAAGGCCCAGCCGCCGGTCCACAGCCCGGTGAGCGCCAGGACGATCAGCACCAGGCCGGAGCTGAGCCGCTTGTAGAAGGCCGGGTCGAACTCACGGGCCACCGCCGGTCAGCCGACCACCTGGGCACTGCTGGACGCGCCGAAGCGGCGGTCGCGGCGCGCGAACTCGGCGAGCGCTGCCCTGAAATGGGCTTCGTCGAAATCGGGCCAAGCGACGTCCAGGAACACGATCTCGGTATAGGCGAGCTGCCAGAGGAGGAAGTTGCTGATCCGCTGCTCACCCGAGGTGCGGATCAACAGGTCGGGGTCGGGGATCTCGGCGGTGGCCAGGTGCCGGGTGATCAGCGCCTCGTCAATGGCATCGGCTTCCAGATGCCCCGCCTTGGCCGCGTCGACCAGCTGGCGCACCGCCTGGGTGATCTCCCAGCGGGCCCCGTAGTTCAGGGCCAGGACCAGATCGAGCCGGGCATTGCCGGCAGTGAGCGCCTCGGCCTCGTCCAGCATCAGCCGGATATCGTCGGCGAGCCTAGAGCGGTCGCCGATCACCCGGACCCGCACGCCCTCCTTGTGCAGCTCGGTCAGCTCCTTGCGCAGGTAGAAGCGCAGGAGGTTCATGAGCTCGTTGACCTCCATCGCCGGCCGCCGCCAGTTCTCCGAGCTGAAGGCGAACAGGGTGAGGTAGCGCACCCCTTCCTTCACCGCAGCGCGAATGGCGCGGCGCACCGAATCGGCGCCGCGGCGATGGCCCATCACGCCGGGCATGCCGCGCGCCCGGGCCCAGCGACGATTGCCGTCCATGATGATGGCGACATGCACCGGGGGCGACGAAGCCGGGCCCGGCAGAGAGGACGGTAAAATGGACAAACGCGTCGGCCCCCAGGTTCTCAGACCTGCATGATGTCCTTTTCTTTCTGCGCAAGCAGTTGTCCGACCATCTCGATGTGCTTGTCGGTCAGCTTCTGGATATCGTCCGAATGCTTGGCCTGCTCATCCTGGGAGATGTGACTGTCTTTTTCCAGTTTCTTGAGCTGGTCCATACCGTCGCGGCGTACGTTGCGGATCGCCACCCGGGTGCTCTCCGCGTACTTCTGGGCGAGCTTGACCAGCTCCTGGCGGCGCTCACGCGACATCTCGGGCAGCGGCAGGCGCATGACCTGGCCTTCCACCTGGGGGTTCAGGCCCAGATTGGCGGAACGGATCGCCTTCTCGACCGCCTTGGTAAGACCCCGATCCCACACCTGGACCTGGAGCATCCGCGCATCGGCCACGGTGATCGTGGCACACTGGTTGAGCGGCATCTCCTGACCATAGGCCTCGACTACCACCGGTTCCAGCATGGCCGCCGACGCACGGCCGGCGCGCACGCCCGAGAGTTCCTTCTTCAGCGCCTCGATGGCGCCGTCCATCCGCTTGTTGACCGATTCCAGATCGAAGCTCTTCACGCTCATCCTACTCCTCCCCGCCGATCACGGTGTGCGGCCCCAGCCCCTGCACCACTTTCGCATAGGCGCCGGCCTCGCGCACCCGGAACACCACGACGGGAATACGGCTCTCGCGGGCAAGGGCGATCGCCGAGGCGTCCATCACCCGCAGATCGTCCGCCAGGACCTTCTGGTAGCTCAGCCGGTCATAGCGCGTGGCGGCCGGATCCTTCTTGGGGTCGGCGGAATAGACACCATCCACCTGGGTCCCCTTCAGGATGGCGTCGCAGTTCATCTCCGCGGCGCGCAGGGCCGCGCCGGTGTCGGTGGTGAAGAAAGGGTTGCCGGTGCCCGCGGCGAACAGCACCACCCTGCCCTTCTCCAGGTGCCGGATCGCCCGGCGCCGGATATAGGGCTCGCAGACCGCCGACATAGGGATCGCCGACATGACCCGGGTCGGCACGCCGGCCCGCTCGATGAAGGCCTGCACCGCCAGCGCGTTGATGACCGTGCCGAGCATGCCCATGTAGTCGGCGCTCGCTCGGTCGATGCCGGACCCGGCGAGGCTGGCGCCGCGCACGATGTTGCCGCCGCCGATCACCAGGCATTGCTGGACGCCCAGCGCTTGGACGGCCGCGACATCGTTCGCCAGCCGCTCCAGCACCTTACGGTCGTGCCCGGAGGCCTGCTCGCCGAGCAGGGCCTCACCGGACATCTTCATCAGGACCCGGCGCCAGCGCGGCGCCAGGCCCACGGATGGGCTGCCGGAAGTGACGCTATCCTCGCTCATCGCGTCGCCGCTCCCTTTCGCCGACATCCGTCGACCATGCTCGTCACCAATCGCCGGATCAGACGCCGGCGAGCTTCGCCACCTCGGCGGCCAGATCGTCGGTCGGGCCCTTGTCGATGCCCTCGCCGACCTGCATCCGCACGAACGCCGTCAGCGTCACCGGTGCCCCGACATCCTTGGCCGCCTGGGCGACCACGTCCTTCACCCGCTTGTCCGTGTCCACCACGAACACCTGTTCCAGGAGGACGACCTCCTCGTAGAACTTGCGGATGCGGCCGTCGACCATCTTCTCGATGATGTTGGCGGGCTTGCCGGAAGCGGCTGCCTGCTCGGAGAAGATCTTGCGCTCGCGCGCCACCACGTCCGGGTCGAGCGCGTCGGCCGAGATCGCCTGCGGGCTGGTCGCGGCCACGTGCATCGCGATCTGCTTGCCGATCTCGGCGAGCTTCGCCTTGTCACCGGCGGAGGAGAGCCCCACCAGCACGCCGATCTTGCCAAGGCCCGGCGCCTGCTGGCCGTGCATGTAGCCGGCCACCACCCCGTCCTCAACCTCTACCAGCGAGGTACGGCGCAGCGTGATGTTCTCGCCGATCACCGCGATCGCGTTGGTGATCTCGTCGGCGACGGTGCGGCCGGATGCGGTGGTCAGACCCTTGAGCTTCTCGACATCGCCGCCGGCCTGGAGCGCCAGGGTCGTGATCTCCTGGACCAGCGCCTGGAACTGCTCGTTGCGCGACACGAAGTCGGTCTCGGCATTGACCTCGACCAGCGCACCCCTGGCGCCCTCGGTCGCGACACCCACCAGCCCGTCGGCCGCGGTGCGGCCGGACTTCTTGGCGGCAGCGGCCAGCCCCTTCTTGCGCAGCCAGTCGACGGCTTCTTCGTAGTTGCCGTCGGTGGCCTCCAGCGCCTTCTTGCAATCCATCATGCCAGCGCCCGTCTGCTCGCGGAGCTGCTTGACGAGGGCGGCGGAAATCTGAGCCATGATACCTGGTTTCCTGAAGGTCGGTCGGTGCGTCGGGTTCAGTTGCTCGCGACGGGCACCGGGGCCTCCTCGCCCACGACCTCGCCGTTGTCCGGCAGGGTGGTGGTGTCGACCGTCAGCTGCTCGGCCAACTCCGGCTCGGCCACCGATCCGCTGGCCTCGATCGGCTCGCTCGACTCGACGGGCTCGATCGCCTCGATGGGCTCGATCGCTTCGGCCGACAGGTCGACCGCCTCGCCGATATCGGTGCCCGACGCGGTCAGGTCGGCGGTGATGCCGTCCAGCACGGCCGCGACGATCAGGTCGAGATAGAGGTTGATCGCCCGCGCCGCGTCGTCATTGCCCGGGATCGGGAAGCGGACCACGTTCGGGTTGCTGTTGCTGTCGCAGATCGCCACCACCGGAATGCCGAGCTTGTTGGCCTCGGCGATCGCGATCTCTTCCTTGTTGGTGTCGATCACGAAGATCAGATCGGGCAGGCCGCCCATATCCTTGATCCCGCCCAGCGAACGCTCGAGATTGTCGCGCTCGCGGCCGAGGTTCAGGAACTCCTTCTTAGTCAGGTGGCCCTGGCCACCCTCGACCCGCGCCTCGATCTCGCGCAGCCGCTTGATCGACTGGCTGATCGTCTTCCAGTTGGTGAGCGTGCCGCCCAGCCAGCGATGGTTGACGAAATACTGGCCGCAGCGCCGCGCGGCATCGGCGACCGGGCCCTGGGCCTGGCGCTTGGTACCGACGAACAGCACGCGGCCACGGCCGGCCACCACGTCCCGGATGGTGCGCAGGGCGCGATCCAGCTGCGGCACGGTCTGGGTCAGGTCCAGGATGTGGATGCCGTTGCGCACGCCGAAGATGTAGGGCGCCATCGCAGGGTTCCAGCGCCGGGTCTGATGGCCGAAATGCACACCGGCTTCCAGCAGCTGGCGCATGGTGAAGGTCGGAAAGGTCATGATCCTTGGATCCTCGGGTCGGTTCTTAACCTCCGCGGGCGGAAACGCCGGGCGGGACCCGACGCACCGAATGAGGGCGTGCCAACAGGGCACGACGACGCCCGCGTGCGAGATGGCCGGGCTTGTACACGGCAGCCGCCCGCGGTGCAAGCACGCGCGGCCTGCATGCTGCGGCTCAGTCGGAACTCAATCCCGGCCCCGGACGCTCGGCCACGGCCCGGTTTCTGGCCGCCTCGACCGCCAGCGCGAAGCCCTGGGCCAGCCCCAGCGCCTCGACCATGATCACCTCCGACAGGCCGTCGGCCGGGCCGCTCAACACCGAGCTGTCGTGCCAGACTAGCAGGTTGGACCGGGCCAGGCGGCTCTCCTCACCCGGAATGCGGTAGGTCAGCAGGTGTTCCGCATCCAACTCCAGCACGACGATGCAGTTGCCGGTCTCGGTCACATGGCCGAAGGCGCCGATGGTCAAGAACGCCTGCAGCTCCGGATCGCCGCCGACCTCCCCTTGCCCGACCAGCCGGAACCCGCTGATCGACAGGGCCTCGCCCACCGCGGTGCGCGCGGCGTCCTCCTGCGCCCAGCAGTCGCCGCCGATCCGGTTGTCGGTGGCAACCGAGACCTCCGTGAGCGCGGCCAGGATCGGCCAGCCATCGGCGGCAAACCCGGCGACCGGTTCGGCGCGGGCCGGCCAGGCCAGGGCCATCAGCATGAGCATCACCAGCCGCATCGCCATGACCTTGCTCCTGGTGGCCCCGTGCGAGGGCGCCAGTTTCCCGGGCCTGCAGGAAGACTTCAACCGTCTTTGGACACGACGTCGACCCGAACTCTACTTTCCAGAAATATGGCGTTCCGTTGGTCAGCCGCCCGCCGGCTGGCCGGCCCGTGGTGCCAAGCGGCTCGCCCGCTCACTGGTCCAGAGCGTGACGAACACGCCCGATGCCACGATCACCAGGATCCCGGTCCAGGTCCAGACATCCGGCAGGTCGCCGAACAGGAGCCAGCCTAGCGCCACCGTGCTGACGATCTCGAAATAGCCCAGCGGTGCCAGCACGCTGGCCGGCGCCTGCTCGTAGGCGCGCAGCAGGAGGAGATGGCCCACCGCCGCGATCGTGCCGATCGCGGCGAAGCCCAGCCAGTCCAGCCAGCCGAGCGGCTGCCAGACGAACGGTGCGATCGGTGTCATCAGGACGGCACCGACCAGGGCGGTGAAGAACAATGACTGGAGATGCGGTGCCAGGCCCGCCAGCTTGCGGGTCAGGATGATGTAGACCGAGAAGACGAAGGCGGTGGAAAAGGCCAGGAGCGAGGCAGGCTGGAACACCGCCGCACCCGGCCGGATGATCAGCAGCGCACCGCTGAGGCCGATCAGTGCCGCCAGGATCTTCGCTCCGCTCAGCCGTTCGCCGAGCAGTGCCGGGGCGATCAAGGTCACGATCAGCGGGTACACGAAGGCGAGCGCCAGCGTCTCGGCCATAGTCAGGTGCATGAGCGCGGTGAAGAACAGGAGTGTGGCCCCGAGCAGGCAGGCGCCGCGCACGACCTGCAGCCAGAAGCGCGGCGGTGTCAGCACCCGCCAGCCGAAGCGGGGCAGCACGATGGGCATCAGCACCAGCATGTTGAAGGCGTACCGCCCCCAGGTAATGTGCAGGGGATGGAATCGTTCGCCCATGAGCTTGGCGATCCCGTCCAGGACCGGCAGGATCGTGAACGCGAGCAGCAGCAATCCAATTCCGAGAAGCGCGCCCTTGTCCGGCCTTGCCAACTTCGTCCCTCCGATCTTCCGCAGCCGGCACGGCTGGCCGCGCCACCGCTAGCCCGACGCCATGGCAAAGGTGAAGCGCAATCCGCCGCAGGCCGCGCGCAGCCGCACGAAGCGTGCCGGCAAGGACGTCAAGCCGCGCTCGGCGCCGCCAGCGCCGCGGGAGGCCGCCTCGCCCCCGGCTGGCCGCAGGTGGCTCCGCAAGGCCCTGTGCTGGGCGGGCCTGGCCCTGCTCCTGGTGGCCTTCCTGCCGGCACCGCTGCTCCTGGTCGGCCGGTTCGTGCCGACCTGGTACACGCCCCTGATGGTCCTGCGCCTTGCCGAAGGCGAAGGGCTGAAACGGCAGTGGACGCCTCTGGAGGGGCTACCGGTCCCGCTGCGCAGCATGGCGCTGGCCTCGGAGGATCAGCTGTTCTGCAGTCATGGCGGGTTCGACTGGAAGGCCCTGGAGCGCCAGCTCCAGCGGGTCCAGGCGG
>NZ_WUJP01000364.1 GCF_009806515.1 Geminicoccus flavidas
GCGAGACCGCCAGGGGTGCCTCCACGATCAGCCAGCAAACCGCCAAGAACCTGTTCCTCTGGGATGGGCGGAGCTGGCTGCGCAAGGGGCTAGAGGCCTGGTACACGCTGCAGCTTGAGCTCCTCTGGCCGAAGCGGCGGATCATCGAGGTCTATCTCAACATCGCCGAGATGGGGCCGGGCGTGTATGGCGCGGCCGCCGCGGCGCGCCACTGGTTCGGCAAGGATCTCGCCGCTATGTCACGTCTGGAGCTGGCGCGGCTCATCGCGATCCTGCCAGCCCCACGGAGCTGGCGGGCCGAGCCGGCAAGTGCGAACCTGCGTGCGCGGGCCCGGCAGATTGACGCGCGCGCCCGAGCCTTGGGAGAGCTCGACGCATGCGTGCGCTGATCCTGGTCCTCGCCATCCTCCTGGCAGGGGCCGGCCCGGCCGGTGCCGTGACCCCGCAGCGCGTGGAAGGGCTGGCACTGGTCAATGAGGACGGCAGCCTGTCGATCGGCGGTACCCAGGTGCGGCTGACCGGCATCCTGATCCCCAGGCTCGGCACGCTCTGCATCGAGGACTATCGCGGCACCAGTTGCTCCGACTTCAACGTCCGCCGCCGCCTGGAGCGCAAGATCAGCGGCTTCGTCCATTGCGACCTTTATGGCCGGGGTCCGGACGGCGT
>NZ_WUJP01000365.1 GCF_009806515.1 Geminicoccus flavidas
GGCCGAGGGCATCTGCACCGTGGAAGGCCGCAACCGCTTCCGCCCGCGCCAGGACCTGGGCGCCTGGCTGGTGGCGCAGGGCCTGGCCATGGCATTGCGCACCGCACCTGCCGAGTATGAGGCCCTGCAGCAGGTCGCCAAGGCCAACCGTGCGGGGATCTGGTCGGGCTCGCTCATGCCGCAGATCGACGACTGGGGCGACGATTCACGCTTCTGAAGGAGCATGCTTCTGAGGGGCTTTCCTGGCCACGATGATGCTGCTGCCGGTGGGCAGCACGATCCGCCGCAGGTCGTGGCATCCGGCGCTGGCCAGCCAGGCCGCGTGCTCCGCCTCGGTATAGGCGGCGCCCGCCGGGTAGAGATTCATGAGCGTCAGGTCCAGGAGCACCGCCGAGGGCGGGCCTTGCCGGTCGTCGTCGAGAATCCCCCCGCCGATGATCACGACGGTGCCGCCCGGCCGCACCGCGGCGGCCGCATGGCGGATGGCGAGCCCCGCCTCGTCCGGTCCCAGGACCTGCACCAGTGCGCGCAGCACGGCCAGGTCGTAGCTGCCGGACGGCGGGGCTGCCAGGATGTCGCCGGCCTCGATCGTCACCCGCGCGCCGCCCGGCGTCGCCTGCAGCAGGGCTGCCGCCAGCCTGGCGTTCCTCGGCAGTTCGAACAGGGTCGCGCGCCGCTCCGGCTCCAGGGCGCACAAAGCGGCAGCCAGCCCGCCCGAGCCGCCGCCGATGTCGATCACGCTCCGCACCCCCGTCAGGTCGAGCCGGCGGGCCAGATCCTGCCCGGCCGCAACCGCCAGCGGATGCATGCCGCGCAGCATCGCCAGCATCGCCTCGTCGGATGCCCCGGCGAAATCGTGCATGGCGGCTGGCTGGCCGGACCGGATCGATTGGGCAGTCTGCAGGTCGGCATGCCAGAGCTGAGCCAGCAGTTCTTGCCCACCCAGATGGCTGGGCCGCCCCTCGACCAGGAAGGCCGCCGCCTCGGCCGTGTTGCGGAACCGGCCGTCCGTCTCCTCGAGCAGGCCGATGGCCACCAGTGCGCGGAGCAGCCGGGGCAGTCGCCCTGGGTCCACATCCAGCGCCGTGGCAAGCTCCCGGGCCGTGGCCGGGCCCGCGTCCAGTCGGGTGAAGACGCGCAGCTGCATGCCGGCCAGGAGCGCCATGGCAGGGGCGACCCCCGCCTGCAGGCGCCGGATCGTGTCCGGCTGCACCGGCGCCGGCCCGCCTTCCGACCCGTGCCCGGCCGTGCTGCTGCCCCTTCCCGTCGGTGAACCCGCCGTCATCGCCTGGTCGTCCTCCTCATCGCCACGGACAGAAGCCGGCACGACCGGGAATGCCGCGCCACTGCCGGCCCCTTCTAGCATGAGAGCCTGTCCGCCGGCCGATGGTATTACTGTCGGCCATCGTGATAAGCCGTTCACGGACAGATCGCTGCGGCGCATGGGAGGTGCCGGCGGATGGATAGAGACCGGACGCTGTTGGCTCGGCGCGGGATGCTGGCAGGGCTGGCCAGCGCGCCTCTCCTGCTCCGCGGCGGCCCGGCTGTCCGCGCCCAGGCGCGGGCCCGGTCGTTGCCGCCCACCGACGTCACCTTCCTGTTCTCCAATGACATCCACACCTGCCGCATGGGCGACGGCCTGAGCCCGAACTGCGCGGAGGAAGGCAAGACCGACGAGAACCTGCTCCGGCACATAAGCGCGCTCAACCGGATTGCGGAGCTGCGCTGGCCGGACGCGATCGGAGGCGTGCCGACCGGGCTCGCCAGTGCCGGGGAGCCGATCGACCCGCCGCTGGGCCTGGTGCTGGGCGGTGATCTCACCGATGACGGCGGCGGCCAGACCGCCCTGCCCGAGGAAGGCAGCCAGCTCGTCCAGTTCTCCGAACGCTACCGGCAGGGCGAGGGCGACGGACGGGTGCACATGCCGGTCTATCTGGGCCTGGGCAACCACGACCTCGACCAGGACGGCCATCCGCCGGATGTCGACTGGTACCGGCGGGAGCTGCGCGACTATGTCGAAGTGAACCACCGCAGCGGCGTGTTCTTCCATCCGACCGTTCCGGTGCCGAACTACCATGTCGATTCCGACACCTATTCCTGGGACTGGGGCGGTCTGCATCTGGTCCAGTGCCAGCGCTTTGCCGGCGACACGGGCAAGGGTGCCATCAGCGGCCTGGACTGGCTGAAGGCGGACCTCGCCGCCCATGCCGCCGATGGCCGGCCCGTCATCCTGTTCCAGCACTATGGCTGGGACAGCTTCTCCACCGAGCACTGGGACCCGGCCCGCCACACGTTCAATGCCGAGGGTGCCGGCCCGGCGCACTGGTGGACCGACGCCGAGCGCGGCGCGCTGCTGGACGCGATCTGGGGCCACAACGTCATCGGCATCTTCCACGGCCACCAGCACGAGGCGGCCCTGATCTACCGGGCCGGTCAGCTCGATATCTTCAAGCCCAAGGCCGCCTATCTCGGCGGCTTCGCTGTGGTGCACGTGACCAACCAGGCCATGGACGTGGTGCTGTGCGAGGCGGCGGCCGACGGCTCGGTGGTCTTCGACCAGGCGTTCACCAAGACACTCGGGTGATGTAGCCTTCGACGGCCTGCCTCCTGGTATAGACATGACCTGTCTGGAATGTCCGACGGTTCCGGAGCCATGAATGGCTTCTCCAGGAAGTAACCCATCACAGGTTGCACAATATCAGGAAACACTCGTATTTGCTTCGAAAACGATCAAATGACCAGGAAACATTATATCCAAAGTAAGAATTCATTACCATAAAACTGTGGTGACGCATGCTTCAGAAAATGCTATCCATGATCGCTCCACGATCCAGTCAATGATTGAAGCATTCCAATATCACATTAATGGGATTGTGAAGCGAACAACCCTCGATGGTGCTGACTTATACGCTCGGACTAGTGGCGATCCGGCGAGCCATTGGGCTTTGCCTGGATCCTGAAAAGCCAGCATCTCTCTCGGTATTGATCGAGCGCAAGGCACGAACGGTCGGCCGTGCATGCCGATACTGGTGCGCTTTCACGTCCCACCACGCCTGCGCGCTGCAAGTGCCCTGTGATTCGCAGGCAGGCAGGCGCTCCGGCTGCGGCTAGCAATCGGGAGATCAGGAGATGGCGAGCATCGAGGACATCGACAATCTCGGCGCGCTTGGCCGGATGGGCGCGGCCATCCGGCAGCTCCCGGGCCCGCGTTCCAGCGAGCTGCTGCGGCGTCAGGCCCGCTGGGAATCGAACGCGCGCACCTATCCCAGGCGGCTGCCGATCGCGATCGCCCGGGCCTCGGGCAGTTTCGTCCAGGACCTGGACGGCAACGTGTTCATCGACTTCCTCACCGGTGCCGGCGTCCTGTCGCTGGGCCACGGCCATCCGGAACTGATCGCGGTGGTGGGCAGACAGCTGGAGCTGCACGCCCATGGCCTGGATTTCCCCACACCGGCCAAGGACGCGTTCGTCCAGGCCCAGCTCGCGATGCTGCCGGACAGCATGCGGGACCGGATGAAGCTGCATTTCTGCGGCCCGGCCGGAGCGAATGCCGTCGATGCCGCGATCAAGCTGTGCAAGACCGCCACCAGGCGGGGCGAGATCGTCTCCTTCCAGGGCGGCTTCCACGGCAGCAGCCACATGGCCATGGCTCTCACCGGGCTGGTGGAGCAGAAGGCCCCGGTGCCCAACGGCGTGCCGGGCGTCCATTTCTTTCCCTATTCCTATTGCGGCCGCTGCCCGATGGGGACCGGGCCAGAAAGCTGCGCGGTCAACTGTGCCACCTACCTGGAACTGACCCTCCAGGACCCCAATGGCGGCATCCCTCTGCCGGCCGCGATCATGCTCGAACTGGTGCAGGGCGAAGGCGGCGTCATCCCGGCACGGCCGGAATTCGTGCAACAGATCGCCCGGGTCGCCCGGCAGCTGCAGATCCCGCTGATCGTCGACGAGGTCCAGACCGGCTGCGGCCGGACCGGGACCTGGTTCGCCTTCGAGCAATACGGGATCGAGCCCGACGTGATCGTGGCGTCCAAGGCGCTGAGCGGAATCGGCATGCCGGTCGCGATCATCATGTATGACGAGCGCCTGGACTGCTGGGCACCCGGTGCCCACACCGGTACGTTCCGCGGCAACCAGCTCGCCTTCGCCGCCGGGGCCGAGGCGGTCCGGATCGTGCTGCGCGACGGCATCCTGGAAAATGTCCGCCAGCGCGGCGCCCAGATCGACCAGCGGCTCTCCAGGCTGCAGGGCCTCCCATGGGTGCGGGAG
>NZ_WUJP01000366.1 GCF_009806515.1 Geminicoccus flavidas
GTGCGGGGCATGGGCCTGATGTGGGGCGTGGAGCTCGCCGATCCGCGGGACGGCAGCCCTGCCGGCGCCCTGGCGCGCGAGGTGCAGGCGGACTGCCTGCGGCGGGGCCTGATCGTGGAGTGCGGCGGCCGTGACGATTGCGTCGTCCGACTGCTGCCGCCCCTCAACGTTACCGAGGAAGTGGTCGACGCCGCCTGCTCCATCCTGGCCACCGCCATCACCGCGGCGACCGCCGACACCGCAGCCGTGGCCTAGCCGACCTCCGCACCACGAGCGGGAGCGCGATCATGCTGGAGATTCCCGGCGCGCTGGCGCGCGCCCAGGATGTCGAGTTGCCGGAGCCGGCAGCCACCCCGGACCCGGCCAGACCACCCTGCATCCTGGTGGATGCCAGTGCGCACCACGAGCCTCGCTGGCGCGCGGGCGAACGGCTGCATCATCTGTTCGAGGCGACCTGCGACCGGCTGCAGGCGACCGGGCAGGCCGACCGTCCGGCCGTCGATGCCGGTGACGTCATGGTCACCTATGGCGATCTCGAAGCCCGCGCGAACCGGCTGGCCCGGCACCTCCGGGCAGGCGGCATGCAGCCCGGTGACCGGATCGGCCTGATGTTCGACCAGGCGATACCGGCCTATGTCGCCATGCTCGCCGTGCTCAAGATCAACGCGGTGTACGTGCCGCTGGACGCGGGCTTCCCTGCCGACCGGCTGTCCTACATCGTCGAGGATGCCGGGGTGCGGTGCCTGCTGTCGCTGGTGCCGCTGCGCGACCGCCTTGCCCATCTTCCCATGGCGCTGATCTGCCTCGACGAGGCGGAGGCCGCGATCGCGGCGCTGCCCGCGCACCGGCTGACGGTGATCGAGGCCGGGGAGCCTGCCGGCGAGCTCTGCTACGTGATCTATACCTCGGGCTCCACCGGCCGCCCCAAAGGCGTGGCGATATCCCAGGCGGCCATCTGCAACTTCGTTCGCGTCGCTGCGGAGACCTACGGCATCGCGCCGGAGGACCGGGTCTACCAGGGCATGACGATCGCCTTCGACTTCTCGGTCGAGGAGATCTGGGTGGCCTGGGCCGTCGGCGCGGTCCTGGTGCCCAAGCCCTCGGGGCCCAACCTGCTGGGCCAGGACCTTTGGGACTTCCTCGACGCCCAGGCCGTCACCGCGCTGTGCTGCGTTCCGACCGTGCTGGCGACCCTGGACCAGGACCTGCCAGGCCTGCGCTTCCTGCTGGTCTCCGGCGAGGCCTGCCCGCAGGAACTGATCGCCCGCTGGCACCGGCCGGACCGCCGCTTCCTCAATGTCTACGGCCCCACCGAAGCCACCGTCACCGCCACTTGGTCGGTGGTCGACCCCGGCAAGCCCGTCACCATCGGAGGCCCACTGCCCACCTACAGCGTGGTGATCCTGGACCCGGCAGAGGCCAGGGCGCTCCCGATCGGCGAGACCGGCGAGATCGGCATCGCCGGGATCGGCCTGGCCGATGGCTACCTCAATCGCGCTGATCTCACCGAGCGCGCCTTCGTCCGGGACGTCATCGGGATCGCGCACAATCCGGGCAGGCGGATCTACCGGACCGGCGATCTCGGCCGGATCAACGCGGATGGTGCCATCGAGTATCACGGCCGCATCGACACGCAGATCAAGATCCGCGGCTATCGCATCGAGCTGACCGAGATCGAATCGGCCCTGCTCCAGGCCGAGGGTGTGGCTCAGGCCGTCGTCACCACCGTCGAGCCGGAGCCTGGCCTGGTGGAGCTGGCCGGCTACTACACGCTGCAGAACGGTGCACCCGCGCTCGACCACGGCCGGGTCTTCGCCGAGCTGCGCCAGTGCCTGCCTCCCTACATGGTGCCGGCCTTCCTCGAGCAGCTCGAGGCCATCCCGATGCTCGCCGGCGGCAAGGCCGACCGCAAACGCCTGCCACGGCCCAAGGGGCCGCGCAGCTTGGCGATGCAGCACAAGTTCGCGCTCGCGACCTCCAGTAAGGAAGCAACCTTGGCCAAGCTGCTGGCGGGCCTGCTACACGTCGATAGTGTTTCGATCGATGCGCATTTCTTTGACGAACTCGGTGGCAATTCACTGCTGATGGCGCATTTCTGCGCGCAAGTTCGCAAAATACCGGACCTGGCGTCCATTTCGATAAAAGATGTGTACCTGCATCCGACCATTCGCCAGCTGATCCAGGCTCTACTTGAACGAGATAAGGTACAGACAGCGCCGCCGACGGAGGAGAGCAAAGAAGCAGCCCCGGTAGTAGGTACTGCATCTTATCTTCTTTGCGGAACGGTGCAGGTATTCGCTATCCTGCTGTCCTCGTGCCTGGGCCTGTTCCTCTTCATCGGCGGCTACGAGTGGATCTCCTCCGGAAGCAACCTGCTCGACATCTACCTGCGCTCCCTGGTGTTCGGCGATGCGTGCTTCATTCTGTTCTGCATCTTGCCGATCGCGCTCAAGTGGCTCCTGATCGGACGCTGGCTAGAGGCTGAGATTCCAGTTTGGAGTGGAGCCTACCTGCGCTTCTGGTTCATCCAGCGGTTGATCCGCTCAAGCCCACTAGCGATGCTCTTCGGTTCACCGATCTACAACCTCTACCTTAAGGCACTAGGCGCCAGAATTGGGCGAGGCGTTGTCATCTTTTCCAGGCACATGCCAATCTGCACAGACCTGCTCACGATCGGGGATGGCGCGATCATTCGCGAGGAATCTTTCTTCACCTGCTACCGAGCGCAGAAAGGAAGAATCCAGACCGGGAGGGTCACCCTCGGGCCGAACGCGTTTGTCGGCGAGGAAACGGTGATCGATATTCATGCCTCAATGGGCGCTGGTAGCCAGCTCGGCCATGCCTCCTCCTTGTACAGTTTTCAGGTAATCCCGGACAAGGAGCGGTGGCACGGAACACCAGCACGGCGAACCGATACCGACTACCAGTCAGTCACACCGTGCAGCTGTGGTACGTCGCGGCGGGCAGTCTATGCCATGCTGCAACTCGCTCGCATTCTTCTCTTCTATATCCCGTTCGGGCTCAGCATCATCAGCATGGTGCTGATGGAGTTCCCGCTACTCCAGAAGTTGCACGCTCCAGATCACTTGGCTTTTATGAGCTGGCCGTTTTATGTGGAGTGGCTGGCCGCCACGTATCTGCTGTTCTTTGGCGGTATCCTGCTCGGTCTAGTGCTGTCGTTCACCATACCCAGAGTCCTCGGCAAACTTATTGTCGAGGACAAAGTTTACCCGCTCTATGGCTTGCATTATATGGTACAGCGAGTGATTACTCGGTGGACCAATAGCGCCTTCTTCATGGAACTGTTCGGCGATAGTTCCTTCGTCGTCCACTACCTCCGCGGCCTTGGGTACGATCTTTCGATCGTCAAGCAGACCGGGTCGAATGTCGGCAACTCGCTGAGGCAGGGCAGCCCCTATCTGTGCTCGATCGGCACCGGCACGATGCTGTCGGACGGCCTGTCCCTTATGAACACCCACGTGTCGAGCACGTCCTTCCGAATGTCACGGGTGGCGTTGGGAGCCCGCAGCTTTTTCGGCAACGATATCGCCTACCCGGCAGGCGCTAGGACCGGGGACGACTGCCTCCTGGCCACCAAGGTCATGGTTCCGCTGGATGGAGAGGTCCGCACCGGTGTCGGCCTTCTCGGCTCACCCTGCTTCGAGATCCCGCGCTCTGTGCGCCGTGACCATGCCTTCGATGAACTGAAGTCGGGGGAAGAATTTCAGCGGCGCTTGTCGGCGAAGAACCGCTACAACGCTGCAACTATCGCAATCTTCCTGCACGTTCGTTGGCTGCACCTGTTCGGGATCACTCTCTTGACTGTTGCCACCTTTGACAGCTATCACAGCTTCGGGCTGCCGCCATTAACCGTCGTTCCGTTTGCATTGCTTATGTTCAGCATCGGTTACTTCGCTCTGATCGAGCGCGCAGCCATGGGCTTCCGACAGCTCACTCCGCGGTTCTGCTCGATTTATGATCGGTACTATTGGCGGCACGAGCGCTACTGGAAGCTGGTGATGCCGCCCCTGATCCTGAACCTGTTCAACGGCATGCCGCTCAAGAACACGATCTGGCGGTTGCTCGGCGTACAGATGGGTGGCCGCGTGTTCGACGATGGCTGCGTCATTCCCGAGCGGAGCCTGGTGACGATCGGCGATGGCAGCATGCTGAATGCAATCAGCGTGATTCAGGGCCACTCGCTCGAGGAAGGCACGTTCAAGTCCGACCACATCACGCTCGGCGCAGACTGCACCATCGGGATCAAGGCATTCATCCACTATGGCGCCATGGTCGGCGACGGTGCCACGCTGATTGCCGACTCCTTCCTCATGAAGGGCGAGGCGGTAGCGGCGGGCTCCACTTGGCTGGGCAATCCAGCCCAGAAAGTCGCTGATGTCGCGCAAGCCGCCGACATTGCCTGCGCTCCGTCAATCCGCCGCCCGGCGAACGCAGTCGCTCCTGCCCACCCGAAACAGCGCGCAGCATAGCCCGTCCTCAACTAGCGTCTGCTGATAGTCCCTCAGTATTTTCAGGATCATCCGATGCGACCGCGGCTGGCTGTGCTGTTGACGTCGATGCTGGGGTCGATGGCAGTGCCGGCCTCGGCGGACGAGCCCTTGATCCTGGCCGCCGATCTTCCCCGGCTGTCGGCCGAGGCCATTCCCGACGAAGGTGAGGCGCTGGCCGCGGACAATGAAGAGGAAGGCGACGACGAGGAGAGTGACGAGGAAGAGGAAGACGATGAGGCGTCTGACGACGGCGGCGCAGGAACCGGGTTGCACGAGACGTCGAGAATTCCCGCCATCACTTCGAGGCCGCGATCTCCTTCGGCCTCAGCTACGAGACCAACCCGGACAACGTCGCAAAGCTGGGCGGGAGGAGCCGGGTGCCCGGCGACGGGCAGCCGAGCGATGACGATGACGATGACGATGACGATGATGACGGCGATGGTGACGACGACGATGATGAGGACGATGACGACGAGGAGGCCCGGGAGAGCGATTTCTCCGCCACCTTCGGCCTGGACCTGACGCATCGCTATGACCTCGAGATGGCGATCCCCAGCCAGTTGCGCACCGATCTTTCGCTGGAAGGAGCGCGCTATCTCGACCAGACCGACAACGACTACACCTCGTTCGACCTGATCTTCGGCCCGGAGTTCCAGCTGGACGAGGCCAGGGAGGCCAGCCTCCGCCCATTCCTCGCCGGCGCGCTCCTGGGGCTGGGTGGCGAACTGCTG
>NZ_WUJP01000340.1 GCF_009806515.1 Geminicoccus flavidas
ATCGTCCTGGATCAGCACCCGGCCGCGGGTCACCCGGTTCAGCCGGTTCACCGCCCGCAGGAGCGTCGACTTGCCGGAGCCGGACAGGCCCATCAGCACGCAGATCTGGCCGGGCTCGATCGCGAGCGAGGCCCCGGCCACGCCCACGACCTGGCCGGTCTCGGCCAGGATTCGCTCGCGTGAAAGGCCCTGCTCCACCAGAGGCAGGGCGCGCTCGGGCCTTGCTCCAAACAAGATGTCGACCTGGTCGAACACGACGGCGCTGGCTCCGTCGCGCGTCATGCCGCTCATCGAGGCCGCCCCGGGCCGCGCCCGGCCGGCTGCTTGCACAGCCGGTCCAGCACGATCGCCACCAACACGATGGCGAGTCCCGCCTCGAAGCCGCGCGCGACGTTCACCTGGTTCAACGCCCGGACCACCGGCTTGCCCAGCCCGTCAGCACCCACCAGTGCCGCGATCACCACCATGGAGAGTGAGAGCATGATGCACTGGGTGAGCCCCGCCATGATCTGCGGCAGGGCATAAGGCAGTTCGACCTTGACCAGGCGCTGCCAGCGCGTGGCGCCGAACGCCTCGCCCGCCTCCAGCAGCGGCTTGGGCACCGAGGCGATGCCCAACTGGGTCAGCCGGATCGGCGCCGGCAGGGCGAAGATCACCGTGGAGATCAGGCCCGGCACCACGCCCAGGCCGAACAGGATCAGGGTCGGGATCAGGTAGACGAAGGTCGGGATGGTCTGCATCAGGTCGAGCACCGGGCGCAGCACGGTCATCACCCATGGCCGGTGCGCCGCCAGGATGCCCAGCGGCACGCCCACCAACATGCAGGCCGTGCTGGCCGCCACCACCAACGCCAGCGTTTCCACCGTCTCGTTCCAGTAGCCGAGATTGGCGATCAGCAGGAACGAGGCGACCACCAGCAGGGTGAGCCGCCAGGAGCGATGCAGCACCCAGGCGAGCAGGCCGAACAGGGCGATCAGCAGGAGCGGCGGGCAGGCCTTCATCAGGTCGATCAGCCAGCCGATCGCCCCGCCGATCACCAGCGAGACGAAGTCGAACAGCCACCAGGCATGCTCGTTGAGCAGGTCCACGCCGCCCGAGATCCAGGAACCGAGCGGGATCTTGTGCGCGGTCAGCCAGTCCATGGCGCCCCTCCTTCGCCTGCCGCCGGTGGCGCGCCGCAGGTTCGATGACCGACGCGGCGCTGCCCTTCCTAGAGCCCGAGATGGCCGCGGGCCGCCGCCAGCCCGTCCTGGCCGTTGACGCTGGTGACACCGGCGAGCCAGCCCTCCAGCACGTCGGGATGCGCCTGCAGATAGCTCCTGGCCGCGTCCGGCCCGTCCTGGCCCTCGTCCAGGATCTTGCCCATGACCTCGCTCTCCATGGGCAGGGTGAAGCTGAGGTTCTGCAGGAACTTGCCGACGTTCGGGCACTCGGCGAGATAGGCCTGGCGCACGTTGGTATGGACGGTGGCGCCACCGAAGTTCGGACCGAATACCTCATCGCCGCCGCTCAAGTAGGCCAGCTCGAAGTTGACGTTCATCGGGTGCGGCTCCCAGCCCAGGAACACAATTGGCGCCTTCCGCCGCACCGCCCGGCTCACCTCGGCGAGCATGCCTTGCTCCGAGCTCTCCACCAGCTCGAACTCGCCCAACCCGAACTGGTTCGCGTCGATCATGGTCTGGATCAGCCGGTTGCCGTCATTGCCTGGCTCGATCCCGACGATCCTGCCGCCCAGCTGGTCCTTGAACTTGGCGATGTCGGCGAAGTCCTTGAGTCCCTCGTCATGGAGATATTTCGGCACGGCCAGCGTGTACTTGGCGCCTTCCAGGTTGGTGCGCACCTCCTCCACCGTGCCCTTGTCCAGATAGGGCCGGACGTCCGCCTCCATGGTCGGCATCCAGTTGCCGAGGAACACGTCGATGTCGCC
>NZ_WUJP01000367.1 GCF_009806515.1 Geminicoccus flavidas
TCGCGCTCGGCGGGCGCCGGGCTCGAAGGCAACCTGTTACTGACGCCGAAGCTCAATCTCAGCGCCTCCTTCAGTTCCATCTACGAGGAGTATGAGGACACCGAGGACGAGCCGACCGGCAGCGACCAGACCGGATGGTTCCACGCCTTGTCCCTGGATGCCGATTACGAGCTTGCCGAGGATACCACCCTCACCATCGGTCTGATCGGCAACTTCAAGCAAGCAGCCGAGAGCTTCGAGCAGTAGTACGAACTGGGTTTCGGCATCGGCCTCGAGCATTCCCTGTCGAACCCGCTGGACGAGGACCTGGATCCGGTAAGCCTCGTGGTCGAACTGGGCTATATCTACCGCCCCTACGACGATCCCGATCCGGACTCAGACTTCGAGAAGGCGGAGATCGACCGGCAGTTCGATGCCGACTTCGTGGCGATCGTGCCCTTCCGGCCCCGCTGGAGTGCGGTGCTGCGCCTCTTCTATACCGACAACCAGTCCAACTATCCCGACGAGGAATACGATAATTTCGGGGTCCTGGTGGGCGTCAGCTATGAATTCAACTCAGACGATGCCTGATTGCTTCCCGCCTGCTGCCTGACGACAGGGATGCCGCTCCTGCCACACACAGCCGCCCGCTCCCTTGAGTTTGGCAGCAGGTCGCACGGCGCACGCCTCAATGCACCGTCGCCACCTCGCGCACCTCGATCACGCCGGCCATCCGCTCCAGGTCCGGGCGCCTTGCCGGCGGCAGGCCCAGCCCGTCCGGCAGGGCCAGCACGACCTCCCCCGCTTCATGGGCCAGCACCAGGCGCAGGCGACCCTGCCGGCCGGTCCTGGGGGTCAGCAGCGGGCGCATGGCCAGCGCCGCATCGACCGAGTCCAGCCGGATGGTCAGGTCGGGCACATGCGGGACCAGCAATTCCTCCAGGGCCTCGACCTTGTGCGCGGTGAGCCGGACCATGTCGCCGTCCACCCGCCCGTCCGCCTCGATCACCAGCGGCACCTTGCTTTCCAGAAGCTCGCGGGTGCGGGCCAGGATCTCGGAGAACAGGGTCACCTCGAACTGGCCGGACGGGTCGCTCATCGCGACATGGGCAAAGCGCGCGCGCTCGGTCACCCGCTCCTGCTTGCCCAGCACGACGCCTGCCAGCTTGAGCCGGCCCGGCTGGCCCGAGGTCAGCCGCTCGACGATCTTATCCGAGCGGGTGATGCCGTACTGCGCCATCGCGGCGGCATAGCCGTCCAGCGGATGGGCAGAGAGATAGAAGCCGATCGCCTCCATCTCCGCCTGCAGCCGCTCCAGGGCCGGCCAGTCCTCGGCCTCGGGCAGGCTGGGTGCGCTGGGTGCCGCGGTCGTGCCGCCGAACAGGCTGTCCTGGCCGCTCTCGGCCTCGGCCTGGGCCGCCTGGGCGGCACGCAGCAGGAAGTCCGCCCCCTCGCAGATACGGCGCCGGTTGGGCAGGAGCTGGTCGAACGCGCCGGCCTTGGCCAGCGCCTCGAGCAGGCGGCGGTTGATCACCTTCGTGCCCAGCCGGTGGACCAGGTCGAACGGCGACGTGTAAGGCCCGCCCCGCTCCCGCTCCTCGACCAGCGCCTCCATGGCAGCGCTGCCCACGCCCTTGATCGCCGCCAGGGCGTAGCGCACCGCCGGCCCACTCTCCGTCTCCTCCACCGAGAACCGGACCTGGGAGGCGTTCACGTCCGGCGGCAGCAGGGTGATGCCGCTGGTGCGCAGCTCCTGCTGGAACATCAAGAGCTTGTCCTGATTGGCCATGTCCATGGTCATGCAGGACGCGAAGAACTCGTGCGGGTGGTTCGCCTTCAGATAGGCGGTGTGATAGGCGAGCAGCGCATAGGCCGCGGCGTGCGACTTGTTGAAGCCGTAGGAGGCGAACTTCGCCACCTGGTCGAAGATCACCTGGGCGAGATCCTGGTCGATGCCGCGCTCGGCCGCCCCCTTCACGAAGATGGCGCCCTGCGCGTCCATCTCCTCCTTGATCTTCTTGCCCATCGCCCGGCGCAGCAGGTCGGCACCGCCCAGGGAATAGCCTGCCAGCTCGCGGGCGATCTGCATCACCTGCTCCTGGTAGATGATCACCCCGTTGGTCTCGCTCAGGATCGGCTCGAGCATCGGGTGGAGGTAGCCCGGCTCTTCGGTCTTGTGCTTGACCGCGATGTAGCGCGGGATGTTGTCCATCGGGCCCGGCCGGTAGAGCGAGACCATCGCGATGATGTCCTCGAACACGTCCGGCTTCAGCTTGCGCAAGGCGTCGCGCATGCCGGCACTTTCGAGCTGGAACACGCCCGCCGTCTCGGCGCGGGCCAGGAGCTCGTAGGAGCGCCGGTCCTCCAGGGCGAGCTTGGCCAGGTCCAGGGGTGTGCCGCGCTCGCGCACCAGCTTCTCGCCCATGGTCAGCATGGTGAGCGTGGTGAGCCCCAGGAAGTCGAACTTGACCAGGCCCGCGGTTTCGACGTCCTTCATGTTGAACTGGGTGACCGGCATGTCCGAGCGCGGGTCGCGATAGAGCGGCACCAGCTCTTCCAGGGGCCGGTCGCCGATCACCACGCCCGCGGCATGGGTCGAGGCGTGCCGGGGCAGGCCCTCCAGCTTGCGGGCGATCTCGATCATCCGCTCGACCTGCGGGTCGCTGTCCCGGGCCTCGATCAGCCTGGGCTCCATCGCCATCGCCTGTTCCAGGGTCGGCGGGTTGGCCGGGTTGTTCGGGATCAGCTTGGAGATCTTGTCGACCAGGCCATAGGGCAGGCCCAGCACCCGGCCGACATCGCGGATCACCGCCTTGGCCTGCAGTTTCCCGAAGGTGATGATCGAGGCGACCCGGTCATGGCCATAGCGGTCGCGCACATAGCGGATCACCTCGTCGCGCCGGTCCTGGCAGAAGTCGATGTCGAAGTCCGGCATCGACACGCGCTCGGGATTCAGGAAGCGCTCGAACAGCAGACCGAAGCGCAGCGGGTCCAGGTCGGTGATCGAGAGCGACCAGGCCACCACCGAGCCGGCCCCCGAGCCGCGCCCCGGCCCCACCGGGATGCCGTTGGCCTTGGCCCATTTGATGAAGTCGGACACGATCAGGAAGTAGCCCGGGAACTTCATCTGGGCGATGACGTCGCACTCGAACTGCAGCCGCTCGCGGTACGGCCTAGCCGCGGCCTCGCGGGCAGCGTCGTCCATCGCTTCGGTCCAGACCGACTGGCGCAGGCGCAGCTCCAGCCCCTCGGCGGCCTGCTTGCGCATCTCCGCCTCCTCGTCGGCGGCGAAGGTCGGCAGGATCGGCTTGCGCTTGGGCGCCTCGTAGGCACAGCGCCTGGCGATCACCAGCGTGTTCTGCACGGCCTCCGGCAGGTCGGCGAACAGCTCCACCATCTCCTCGGCCGACTTGAACCGGTGGTCCTTGGTAAAGCGGCGCCGCTCGTCCTCGATCAGCAGCCGGCCATCCGCAATGCAGATCAGCGCGTCATGCGCCTCGTAATGGTCCTCTTCCAGGAAATGGCAGTCATTGGTCGCGACCAGCGGCAGATCGAGCGCGTAGGCTAGGTCGATCATCGCCCCTTCGGTGGCGTTCTCCTCGGGCAGGCCGTGGCGCTGAAGCTCGACATAGAGCCGGTTCGGCCAGATCGCCTTCATCCGCTCCAGCATGGCGCGGGCACCCTTGGCGTCGCCGCGCAGGAGGCGCTGGCCGATCGGGCCGAACGCACCGCCGGTAAACACGAGCAGTCCTTCGGAATGGGCCGCCAGCTCGTCCATGGTGACCGCCACCTGATCCTTGCCGGCCAGGTAGGCGCAGGTCATCAGCCGGGACAGGCTGAGATAGCCCGCCTCGTTCTGCACCAGGAACACCAGTTGCTCGGTTTCCTGGAGCGGCGGCGCCCCGGTCTGCGGCCGCCGCGGCTCGGGACCGCCTTCCGGTACCAGCGCCAGCAGCGCGCCCACCACCGGCTGGATGCCGGCCTTGGTCGCCTCCTTGCAAAACTCCATCACGCCGAACAGGTTGCAGCTGTCGGTGACCGCCACCGCCGGCATGCCCAGCGCCTTCGCCTTCTTCGCCAGCTCGCCGTTCTTGATCGAGGCCTCGAGCAGGGAGAAGCAGGAATGGACGCGCAGGTGCACGAAGGAGGCAAGCGCCATGGGATCCTCTGGTTGAACGAGCGGCCCGAGCCTGTCCGTCCGGCGGGCAAAGTTCAAGGCGCGGCTGGTGACGCGTAGCTCGCGCGCATCATCGAGAAAACATAATCCAGTTGCAGGTAGGTGTCGAAGCTCGCCACCCCGGTCGAGGGCAGCCGGAACCATTCCGGCTGCGGCGCGCCCCGATAGCTCTCGAATGAGCCGTCCTCGTTCTGCTTGAACACCGGCAGGCGGGTGGCTTCCGGCGGGCCCAGCGGGTGGTCCGGATAGCCTGTGCCGAACTCGAACGAGGCGGCGGCATTGACGCGTGGTCCGATCGTCGATCGGACATGGCAGGTCATGCACGAAGAGGTTCGCTGGAAGCCGGTTTCCAGCTCGGAGTCGGCCAGTTGCACCGGAAGGCCGTAATCATCGGTAAAGTCGATCTGGGTGCCGCGCAGCCGGTAGTTCGCCCAGACGGTGCCCTCCAGCCCGAAGCCCGACGGCAGCCGGCCGCAGTCCAGCGCTTCAGGCGGGCAGGCCACGCTGTCGCGCGACGGGATCAACCAGCCTTCGTCATGGATCCCGCGGCGGAACGGGTTGTCGACATGCTCGAAGGTCGCCCACAGCCAGCGCGGCAGGACTTTGGACATGACATGCAGCGAGGTCAGGCCGTAGAGGCGCTCCTGACCGTCCGCTTCGTCGCTGAGCGTGGCCCAGTGGTAGCGGACTTTGTCTGCCTCGCCGATCGGCCGCCAGACCGCCTTGATCTCGATGGCCTCGGGTGGAAACTGCACCGGCAGGCCCGCATAGAAGCGCCGCTCCTGCCCGTCGATCGAGTAGAGATCATTGTCGCGGATATAGTCGAAGGCGGCGCGGTTCATCCGCACCTCGTCCTTCTGGTGGCCGGTCCTGCCGGGCGGAACCGGGCTGGTGTCACGCACCAGGGTCTGCTGCAGCGGATGCTCGTCCGGGTCGCGCTCCGGGCCCAGCCGGTTCGATGCATCCAGCCAGGGCGGTGGGGTCCGCCCATCAGGCAGGTAGACGTCCTTGGTCAGCGCCCAGGTCTCCCAAACCACCGGACGCGGCTCACCCAGTGCCGCTTCGGGGTCCGGCGCACTCTCCTCGTCCAGGGCCGGCCAGTTGATCGCGACGAACAGTTGCCAGGCGAACCGGTCCGGATCGCGCAGGGCCAGGGCCACGTCGTCCGGCACCATCCAGGGCTCTGCTGCGGCGCGTGCCGCCGGGCCGGTCAAGGCCAGCAGCAGCACGCCAAGACCACCCATTGCTGCCAACGAACGCCAGCCTGTCATTCCCGCCTCCCCGCCTGTCGTCGTGCGACCGGCGCTCGCCGCGGACCGGTGCCCTGTACGAGTGATAGGGGCACCGCCGGCCCGCATTTCAGCCACAGCGAGCGGACTTTATCCGGAAGCGGCGGAGCCTCGGGAGAGGTGCTGCTCAGCCAGAGGGCAGAAGGTCCATGCTGCTCGGCTGCAGCGCCGGCCGGGCGACCGCCGGGAGCTGACCCCGCTCCAGCCGCGGCACCCGGTCCTTGCGCTGGGCGAGATTGGGATCGTGGGTGGGGATCAGCGCCGCGGTGCCAGTGCTGTGCACCACGTCCATGAGCAGCGCGAACACGGTCTCGGCCGTGGCGGTGTCCAGACTGCCGGTGGGCACGTCGGTGGCCAGCAGGGGCCGGCCGGTCGGCCAGCGCCCTCGCCTTCTTCGCCAGCTCGCTGCTCTTGATCGAGTCCTCGCGCAGGGAGAAGCAGGAATGGACACGCAGATGCACAAAGGTAGCGATCGGCATGAAGAACCCGACCGGACCGATGCCGGCGCGTTAGGCCGGCACCTTCCGGCGCCGACCGCCGGCAGTGTCATCCTGCAGGTGACACGATGCCCGCCCTTTCAGGGGCGCCCGGCCGTCGCGTCGCGATGCAGCGGTGCCGTGTCCGTCCGCGTCATCAGCGCGGTGGCTATCTCGAACAGGCCGATCAGCACGAAGGGCACCCAGCTCCGCTCGGCAAATCCGAACAGCCAGGGCGACGCTATCAGCAGGACGCCGCCGCCAGCGTCCAGGATCAGGTGCACCGGCATCGGGATGAGCCGGACGATCGCCAGCTCGTAGCGGGTCAGCAGGCTGTAGACGATGATGCTGATCCCGAGAAGGATCGGGATCCACTGGCCGAAGCTGCGATCCGCGGTGCCGGCCATGTAGGGCAGGCCGATCAGGATGATCGCCACGATATAGTCGAGCGCGCCATGCGCGCGGGTCGAGAGGAAGCGCATCTTGGTCATCCAGGGTCTGTGCTCGCAAAGCCAACCCCGCTGACCGCCTGCCGTTCCGCTCAGCCCGGCGAAGAGACCATGGCGCGGGCCGGTTCCGGCCGCGGCACCGCCAGAAGCTGCCCCCGCTCCAGCCGCACCACCCGGTCCATGCGCTGGGCAAGATCGGGATTGTGGGTGGCGATCAGCGCAGCGGTGCCGGTCCGGCGCACCACGTCCAGGAGCAGCGCGAACACCGTCTCGGCCGTCGCGGTGTCCAGGTTGCCGGTGGGCTCGTCGGCCACCAGCAGGGCCGGCCGGTTGGCCAGGGCCCTGGCGATCGCGACCCGCTGCTGCTCACCGCCGGACAGCTTGCCTGGTCGATGTGCCTGCCGCTCGCTCAGGCCCACCTGGGACAGCAGCTCGGCCGCCCGCACGCGTGCCGCACGCCTTGCGATGCGCGCCAGCATCTGCGGCAGCACCACGTTCTCCTCGGCGGTGAAGTCGGCGAGCAGGTGGTGGAACTGGTAGACGAAGCCGATCGTCTCGCGGCGCAGCCGGGTCCGCTCGACATCGCCGAGCTTCGCGGTCGGCCGGCCCAGGATCCGCACCTCGCCGCCGTCCGGCCGCTCCAGCAGGCCGGACTGGTGCAGGAGGGTCGACTTGCCGGCACCCGAGGGCCCCACCAGCGCCACGATCTCGCCGCGCCTGACCACCAGGTCCACGCCGCTCAGCACATGGAGCCGCTCGCTGCCTTGCCGATAGGTCCGCGTCACCCGCTCCAGGGACAGCACCGCCTCACTCATGGCGCAGCGCCTCCACCGGGTCGGTCGCGGCTGCCCTGAACGAGGGGTAGAGCGTCGCCAGCAGCGAGAGCACCAGCCCCATCAGCACCACGGACACGACGTCGCCGGTCTCGATCCGGGCCGGCATCTGCGACAAAAAGCGGATCTCGGCGGCGAACAGCTCGGTACCGGTGATCCGCTCCAGGAACAGGCGGATCGCGTCGATATTGGCCGCAAAGGAGATACCCAGCACGGCACCGAGGCCCGTCCCGACCAGGCCAATTGCGGTGCCGGCCAGGAGAAAGATGCTGAGGATGTTGCTCTTGGTGGCGCCCATGCTGCGCAGCACCGCGATGTCGCGGGTCTTGGAACGCACCAGCATGGTGAGCCCGGTGATGATGTTGAACGCCGCGACCAGCACAATCAGGGTCAGGATCAGGAACATCACGTTGCGCTCGACCAGGAGCGCGTTGAAGAAGTGGCTGTTCACCTGCTGCCAGGTGAGCAGCTGGGTGCCGGGCGGCAGGAGCTGGTCGAGCCCTGGCCGCAGGTCCCCGACCAGGTCGGGATGCTGCACCTCGACCTCGATCGCGGTGACGCCCTCGCCGGTCTGGAAATAGCGCTGGGCGTCGGCCAGGCTCAGATAGACGAAGCTGTTGTCGTACTCGTACATGCCGATCTCGAAGACCGCGCCGACCGTGAAGGTCACGACCTTCGGGATCATGCCGATGCCGGTCGCCGTCCCTTTGGGCGAGATCAGCTGCAGCGGCGAGCCGACCCTCAGCCCCATGCGCTGGGCCATGCGCACGCCGATCGCCGCGACGTTCTCACCCTCCAGCCGGTCGAGCGAGCCCGCTAGCACGTTGTCGGCGATGAACGGGCGCTGCTTCAGGTCCTCGATGCGCAGGCCGCGCACCAGAGCGCCCGACGCGGCCCCGTTCGCCGACGCCATCACCTGGCCCTCGACATAGGGGAACACCAGCTCCACGCCCGGTGCCTCCGCCAGCCGGTCGACCAGCGGCTGGTAATCGATGATCGGCCCCTGGGAGATCACCGTGGCATGGCCGTTCACGCCCAGGACGCGCGACAGGAGCTCAAAGCGGAAGCCGTTCATCACGGCCATCACCACGATCAGCGTGCCGACGCCCAGAGCGATGCCGAGAAAGGCGAAGCCCGCCACCAGGGAGATGAAGCCCTCGCCTTTGGTGGGGCGCAGGTAGCGCCTGGCGATCAGCCGCTCGACGGGGGAGAACATCAGGCGGCAAATCGCGCGAGCAGGGCGTCCACCGATAACTCCTCGACCGCCCCGGTCCGGCGCGATTTCAGCTCGACCGTGCCGGCCTTGGCCCCGCGCGGGCCGACCGTCACCTGCCAGGGCAGGCCGATCAGGTCCATGGTGGCGAACTTGGCGCCGGCACGCTCCTCGCGGTCGTCATAGAGGACCTCGACCTTCGCGGCTTCCAGCTTCGCGTAGAGGTCGTCGGCGACACCCCGGCAGAGCTCGTCGTCGGCACGTAGGTTGATCAGGCCCACGCGGAAGGGTGCCACGCTCTCCGGCCAGACGATGCCCTTCTCGTCATGGTTCGCCTCGATCAAGGCACCCACCAGCCGCGACACGCCGATCCCGTAGGAGCCCATCTCGACCGGGGTCTCCTTGCCGTCCGGCCCCAGCACGGTGGCGCCCATCGCCGCCGAGTACTTGGTGCCGAAGAAGAAGATGTGCCCGACCTCGATGCCGCGGCCGGAGCGCAGCCGCTCGGGCGGCACCGGACAGGCGGCCGGGTCGTGCAGCTCGTCGGC
>NZ_WUJP01000368.1 GCF_009806515.1 Geminicoccus flavidas
CGCCGCGTAGAGCTTCTTCAGCTCCCCCACGTCCAGGTCGTCGGCGGAGAAGTCGATCTCCTCGAACGCCTGGTCGAAATAGACCGCACTCTCGCCGGTCTGCGCCAGGATCTGGAACTCGTAGGACATGTTGCCGCCGATCGGGCCGGATTCGGCGCGCATCGGGATGGCGGTCAGCCCCATCCGCTTGAAGGTCTTGAGATAGGCCACGAACATCCGGTCGAACGCCGCCGCCCCGGCTTCGAGGTCCAGGTCGAAGGAATAGGCGTCCTTCATCAGGAACTCGCGCCCGCGCATCACGCCGAAGCGCGGGCGGACCTCGTCGCGGAACTTCCACTGGATGTGGTAGAGGTTGAGCGGCAGCTGCCGGTAGCTGCGCACATGCTTGCGGAAGATGTCGGTGACGTTCTCCTCGTTGGTCGGCCCGAACAGCATCTCCCGCTCGCCGCGATCCTTGATGCGCAGCATCTCCTTGCCATAGGCGTCGTAGCGCCCGCTTTCCCGCCACAAGCTCGCCGGCTGGATGGTCGGCATCAGGATTTCGATGGCGCCTGCGCGGTTCTGCTCCTCGCGCACGATCTGCTCGACCTTCTGCAGGACGTTCCAACCGAGCGGCAGCCAGTTGTAGATGCCGGCCTGGAGCTGCTGGATCATCCCGGCCCGCAGCATGAGCTGATGGCTGACGATCTCGGCCTCGGCCGGCACCTCTTTGAGAACCGGCAGGAAGTAGCGGGAAAGACGCATGGGAACTCGATGCTCGTGGGCTTCCTTGACGGGCGGACCATAGGGGTGGGCGTGGCCTGCCGCAACGAAAGGCAAGCTAGCACGCCATCCGTTTGCATCCCGTTACCCCCCGCCGGGTGTCCGTCAGGACTCGCTGTCGGGCGCGACCCTCAGGATCTGCCCGCCAGCCCGGTCGGTGACGGCATAGACCGCCCCGTCCGGCCCGACCTTCACGTCGCGGATCCGGTGGCCGAGATCGATGCGCTCCTCGCTGGCCACGCGGTCGCCGTCCAGGGTCAGCCGCACCAGCCCCTGCGTGGCCAGCCCGCCGATCAGCATGCTGCCCCGCCACTCCGGGAACAGGTCGGCATCATAATGGGCCATGCCGGACGGAGCGATCACCGGGTCCCAGTAATAGACCGGCTGCTCCATCCCCTCCTTGGCGGTGATGCTCTCGCCGACCGGCCGGCCCGAATATTCGAGGCCGTAGGTGATCACCGGCCAGCCATAATTCTTGCCAGGCTGCGGCTGATTCAGCTCGTCGCCGCCCCTTGGCCCGTGCTCGACGATCCACAGACGATCCTGGCCATCCAGGGTCGCGGACTGCACGTTGCGGTGACCGTAGGACCAGATCTCCGGCTGGGCACCCTCCTGCCCGACGAACGGGTTGTCGTCCGGGACCGATCCGTCGAGGTTCAGCCGGATCACCTTGCCGAAATGGCTGTTCAGCCATTGCGACTGTACCCTGGGCTCAGGATCAGAGCGCTCGCCCAGGACGAGGAACAGCTTGTCGTCCGGCGTGAACACGATCCGGGAGCCATAATGCCTGGTCGACTGCCAGGTCGGCATCTGCCGGAACAGGATCTCGACATCCTCCAGCGCCGCGGTGCCACCCTGCTCGCTCAGGCGGGCGCGCGCCAGGGTCGTGCCGTTGCCGCCTTCGCGCGGCTCGGAGAAGCTGAAATAGATCAGCCGGTCCTCGGCAAAGCCCGGGCTCAGCGCTACATCCAGGAGCCCGCCCTGCCCGCGCGCGTCGACCTCGGGCACGCCCGTGACCTCGATTCCCTGCCCACCGCCGGCCGGCAGGATCCGCATGGTGCCGACTTTCTCGGTGACCAGCATCCTTCCGTCCGGCAGGAACTCGAGCGCCCAGGCACTGGTCAGGCCATCCACGACGGCCGTGACTTCGACCTCAGTCGGCTCGGCCGCCGGCGCCCTGGTCTGGCCGGCAAAGGCCGGATCCTGGTGAGGGGCATTGGGTGGGCTGGTCTCGACCGGCGCGCGGCCGGGCCGGGCCGCGGCCTCGGCACCGGTAGCGGACAGGTTGCCCGTCACGTCGTCACTTCGCTGTGCATCGTTGGCATCCACCGTCCCGCAGGCGGCCAGCAGCACCGCCGAGGCGACCAGGGCAACACGATTCATCGACCAGATCTCCCAAGATTGCACTCCTGGCCACCAAGCTAGGCCGGGAGTGCCGCGGGAAAAGGCCG
This sequence comes from Geminicoccus flavidas, assembly GCF_009806515.1. Lineage (GTDB taxonomy): Bacteria > Pseudomonadota > Alphaproteobacteria > Geminicoccales > Geminicoccaceae > Geminicoccus > Geminicoccus flavidus. The sequence continues at coordinate 2,214 of NZ_WUJP01000368.1, forward strand.
AGGCACCGGCGGAGCAGAGCGAGTCAGCCGCGCAACGTGACGATCCCGGAGGTCAGGAACCAGTGGAACGCCCACACCGCGAGCGCCGCCAGCACGGTGGTAACCGCCGCCTTGGTCCACAGCCGCGGCTGCGCGGGGGCGCTCTCGGCATGGCCGCGTCCCGGCGCGTCGGGCGGCTGGGCACCGAACGGAAGGGCCATGAAGAAGATCATCCACCAGGCGATGACATAGCTGACGAGAAGTTCGAAGAGGGTCATGTTCCGTCTGCGTGTGGATCGGTGCCGGCTCAGGCCTCTTCGAGCTCGACCAGCGCCCCGTCCATGTCCTTGGGATGGAGGAACAGGACGGGCTTGCCATGCGCGCCGATCTTCGGCCGACCGTCGCCCAGCACCCTGGCACCCGCGGCCTGCAGCCGGGTGCTGGCGGCCATCAGGTCATCGACCTCGTGGCAGATATGGTGAATGCCGCCGCCCGGGTTCCTGGCGAGAAAGGCCGCGATCGGCGACTGCTCGCCTAGCACGCCCAGGAGCTCGATCTTGGTGTTGGGCAGTGTGACGAACACCACCTGCACGCCGTGCTCGGGCAGGTCCTGGACGTTCGAGACCTCGGCCCCCAGGAGGTCGCGCCAGCGGGCCCGCGCTGCCTGGAGGTTGGGCACGGCGATCGCGACATGGTTCAGCCGGCCGAGCTGCATCGGTCAGTCGTCCTCCAGCGCGTCGAGGGTGCGGTTGTCCAGGCGAGTAACCTGCACCTCGATGATCGGCCGCCGGTCGCGCGGCAGGACGAAGGCTTGGCGGACCGCCGTGCGCACGGCGTCCTTCACCCGCTCGTCCTGTGCGGCATCATCGTCCGAGAGTGCTTCCACCGCCGCCACTACCGCGTCGATCACATCGCGCCCGGCACTCTGCGGCGCATGGTCGCCCGCCCCCAGATCGGCCACGATCGGCGGGGCCAACACGCTGCCATAGCCGTCCAGCACCAAGCTCACCATGATGGTACCATGGTTCATCAGGCGGCGCCGCGTGCGGAACAGCTCGTCGCCCACGCCGCGGATCCGGTTGGAATCCAAAGCGAGTCGGCCAGTCGGCACCGAATCGACCACGCGCGCGTCGCCAGGCGCCAGCATCAAGACGTCGCCATTGTCGATCCGGATCGGGTTCGGCACCCCAAGCGTCCTGGCCAGCTCGTGATGGGCGCGCAGATGGCGCGGCTCGCCATGCACCGGCACCAGGATCTTCGGCCGGATCCAGCGGATCATCCGCTCCAGCTCATCGCGCGAGGGGTGACCCGAGACATGGACGAAATGGTCCTCCTCGGTGATCACCTCCACGCCGTTGCGCACGAGCTGGTTGTGCATGTCGTAGAGCTTGCGCTCGTTGCCCGGGATGATCTTGGAGCTGAAGATCGCGGTGTCGCCCGCCTCCAGCTTGATGAAGGGATGGCTGTTGCCGGCGATCCGGGCCAGAGCCGAGCGCGGCTCGCCCTGGCTGCCGGTGCAGATCAAGAGGACTTTGTCGCGCTGCAGCGAGGCCGCCTCGCGCGCGTCGATCGGACGCGGCGCATCCTCCAGGTAACCAACCTCGCGGGCCGCCTCCAGCATCCGCAGCATGGAGCGCCCGACGATCGCCGGAATGCGCCCGGTGGCCTTGGCCGCCTGGAGCATCGAGCCGATCCGGGCGATGTTGGAGGAGAAGGTGGTGAGCAGCACCCGCTTCTTCTGCCGGCCCACCAGCTCGATCAGGCTGTCGCGGACCTCGGCTTCCGAACCGCTGTCGCCTGGCCGCAGCGCGTTGGTGCTGTCGCCCAGCATGGCCAGCACCCCGTCCCGGCCGAGCTCGGTGAGCTGGTCGATGGGCGTGCGGGCACCCACCAGGGGCTCGGGGTCGAGCTTCCAGTCGCCCGTGTGCAGGACGTTGCCGTACTCCGTGTGCAACACCAGGGCGTTGGCGTCCGGCACCGAGTGGGTCACGTGGATGAAGCTCAGCTCGAACGCGCCGACGCGGAAGCGGTGGCCGGGCTCGACGATGTTGATCTGGACCTCGCGGCCGAACGGCACGTCGTCCAGCTTGCGCTCGAGCGCCGCTGCCACGAACGGCGTGCACCAGATCGGGCAGCGCAGCCTGGGCCAGAGATAGGGCACCCCGCCATAATGGTCCTCATGGGCGTGGGTGATCACCAGGCCCTCCAGCTCAGGCAGGCGCTCGGCGAAGCCGATGTCGGGCAGGATGATGTCCACGCCCGGCAGGCTCTCGTCGGCAAAGCTGATGCCGAGGTCGACCATCAGCCACTGGCCATCCACGCCGTAGAGCGCGGTGTTCATGCCGATCTCGCCCACGCCCCCGAGAGGGATGAAGCGCAGGCCCGGGGTGTTCTCAGTTGGATGCATCACTTGGTGTCGGTCTCGTCCGTTCGCGTTTTCACAATCCCGGACGAAAGCGGGTCCGGGTCCACATGGGCAGGCGGCCGGGCTCCGTGCGCGGACGGCGGGGTCGGATCAGGAGCGATCCTCCGCGCTGACCATCGGCGCACCAGTGGAGACAGGCCGAATAGGGCTGGCCGGGCGGCATGGCCGGCAGGATGGCGAAGTGGGATGCCGATCGGACTTCGGCAAGATGGCGATCGTCGCAGCAGCGTCGCTGACTGCCGGTCGGCTCACGGCCCCGCCGACTCCGGGACGGCGGGACGGCAGGGCCGGCGGCGATGGCACGAGGCATGGACGGCATTCACTCCTGCCGCCTTCTACGCCGTTGTGGCGGATCCTGCCAAGGCTTCGCCCGCGAACAGGACTTCGCCGGCCGTGACCCGCTGCAGCCGGCCGGTATCGACCAGGAGCGCGCCCTCGCCGTCGATGCCGACATAGGTTCCGCTCAGCACGTCCCGCCCCGGCCGGATCAGGATCGGCGTGCCGGGTGGAAGGCCGTAGGCACTCCAGCGACCGGTGATCGCCGCCATGCCATCCTGGCGCCAGGCTAGGTAGTTCCGCGCAAGGTGCTCCAGCAGCAGCGCTTCCAGCGCGCCGGACTCCGCGTTCGGCAGGAGGTCGGTCAGCGCAGCACTCGGTCGGTCCGGGAGGGCCGGCGCGCTGGCGACGTTCACGCCCATGCCGATCGAGACCCAGTCCAACTGCTGGCCGGATCCTGATTCCGATTCGAGCAGGATCCCGGCCAGCTTGGCCCCGTCCAGCACCAGGTCGTTCGGCCATTTCAGGTGAAGGCGGCCCGGCGGGGCGCCGAGGGCCGCACAGGCCTCGGCCAGCGAGAGGCCGGCCACCAGCGCCAGCCCCGCCACCGCGATGGCCGGGCGGCCGGGACGCAGCAGCAGGGTCAGATAGAGATTGCCCGCAGGCGAGGTCCAGCCCCGGCCGTGGCGGCCCCGGCCGGCGGTCTGCCGCCCGGCCACCACCACCAGCCCCTCCCCGGCCCCGGCCCTGGCGCGCTCGCGCACCAGGTCCATGGTGCTGGGCAGCTCCCCGTAGCGCTCGATCCGCCAGATCGGACCCGCCCCCGCCCTGTCAGTGGAAGATGGCACTCGCCGCGATCCCGGCACTGGCGAACAGCGGGTTGATCGCCAGCACCGCCACGATCAGGAGGATCGCCGAAATGCCAGCCACGGCACCGATGGCCGGCCGCAGCGGCAGGTCGAACGGCTCGGCTGCTTGGTCGAACCAGACCAGCTTCACGATCCGCAGGTAATAGTAGCAGGCCACCACGCTGGAGAGCAGGCCGATCACCGCGAGCCAGGTCAAGTCCGCGTCGATCGCCGCCTTGAAGACGTAGAACTTGCCGAAGAAGCCGGCCGTGGGCGGAATGCCGGCCAGCGAGAACATCAGGACGGTCAGGATCATGGCCAGGACCGGCTGGCGGCGCGACAGGCCGGCCAGCTCGTTGATGTCCTCGACATAGCTGCCCTGGCGGCGCATCGCCAGGATGCAGGCGAACGTGCCGAGCGTCATGACCATGTAGATCGCCATGAACACCAGCACGCCGTCCACGCCGTCTCGCGTGCCCGCCGCCAGGCCCACCAGGGCGTAGCCGATGTTCGCGATGCCGGAATAGGCCATCAGCCGCTTGAAGTTGGACTGCATGATCGCGGCGAACGCGCCCAGCAGCATCGACGCGATCGCGACGAACACGATGATCTGCTGCCACTGGTCGACCCAGGCGCCGAACGGGTCGATCAGGACGCGCAGCAGCAGCCCCATGGCCGCGAGCTTGGGTGCCGAGGCAATATAGGCGCCGATCGGTGTAGGCGCGCCCTCGTAGACGTCGGGCGTCCACATGTGGAACGGCACCACGCCCAGCTTGAAGCAGATGCCCGCGGCGATGAAGACCAGGCCCACCAGGGCACCGGCCGAGAGCGACGCGTTCTCGTCGCGCAGGAGGCTGCCGATCTGGTCGAACATCACCGTGCCGGTGAAGCCATAGACCAGCGAGATGCCGTAGAGCAGCAGACCGGACGCTAGCGAGCCCAGGATGAAGTACTTCAGACCGGCTTCCGTCGAGCGCAGCGTGTCGCGATGGCCAGCCGCCAGCACGTAGACCGACAGGCTCTGCAGCTCCAGGCTCATGTACAGGGCGAGGAAGCTGTTGGCCGAGACCATCATCCCCATGCCCAGCGCGCCGAACAATGCCAGCAGCGGGAACTCGAACCGCGCGATGCGCTCGTCTTCCAGGAAGTTCTGGGAGACCAGGATGGCGCCGGCCACGCCGACGAAGATCAGGACCTTGAGGAAGGCGGCGAACGCGTCCATCCGGAAATGGCCGCCGAACGTGTCGGCCGCTGTCTTGTCCGAGGCCAGGATGATCGCGGCGGCGATCAGGAGCGACATCGCGCTCAGGGGGCCGATCAGCCGGACGCCGTCCCCCTCGCGCAGGACGCCGACCACCAGGAAGATCAGCCCGGCCAGCAGCAGGAGGAATTCCGGCAGAGCCGGCATCAGGTCGAGGAGCGGTGCTGGGGTCATGGTTCTGGTTCCTTGCCGCTCACTCGTCGGCGACGGCGGCGGTGTCCACCGTCTGGGTCTGCTGGATCAGGTGGGCCACGGCCGGCTCCATCGGCCGGGTGAAGAAGACCGGGTAGATGCCCAGCCACAGCGTCAGGAACACGAGCGGCGCGAAGGCCACCATCTCATTCCAGCGCAGGTCCTTGATCGACTTCAGGTCGTCGCGGGTGATGGTGCCGAAGATGACCCGCCGGTAGAGCCAGAGCATGTAGGCAGCGCCCAGGATCATGCCGGTTGCGGCGAACGCCGCCACCCAGCTGTTCACCTGGAACACGCCGACGATGACCATGACCTCGCCAACGAAGCCCGACGTGCCCGGCAGGCCCACCGAGGCCATGCTGAAGAACAGGAAGATCACGGCATAGATCGGCATCCGGTCGGCCAGCCCGCCATAGCGCGCGATCTCGCGGCTGTGGATCCGGTCATAGACCACGCCCACCACCATGAAGAGAGCCGCCGAGACGACGCCGTGCGAGAGCATCTGCACGACGCTGCCCTGGATGCCCAGCGCGTTGGGGGTGAAGCAGCCGATCGTCACCAGGCCCATATGGGCCACCGAGGAGTAGGCGATCAGCTTCTTCATGTCCTGCTGCACCAGCGCCACCAGCGAGGTGTAGACCACCGCAATGGCGGAGAGCGCGAACACGAAGGGCGCGAAATAGGCCGAGGCCTCGGGCAGCATCGGCACGGAGAAGCGCAAAAAGCCGTAGCCGCCGAGCTTGAGCAGCACGCCCGCCAGCAGGACTGAGCCGCCGGTCGGCGCCTCGACATGGGCGTCCGGCAGCCAGGTATGGAACGGCCACATCGGCACCTTGACCGCGAACGCCGCGAACATGGCGATCCACAGCCAGTACTGCATCGACAGCGGGATCTCGGCGCTCTGCAGGACCGCGAGATCAGTGGTGCCGGTCTCCAGGTAGATCGCCAGCACCGCGATCAGGAACAGGACCGAGCCCGCCAGCGTGTAGAGGAAGAACTTGAACGAGGCGTAGATCCGCCGCGGGCCGCCCCAGATGCCGATGATCAGGTACATCGGGATCAGGATCGCCTCGAAGAACACGTAGAACAGCACCATGTCGAGCGCGCAGAACACGCCGATCATCAGGCTGTCCATCACCAGGAAGGCGACCATGTACTCCTTGACCCGGTGCTCCACCGAGTACCAGGAGCCGACCACCACCAGCACGGTCAGCAGGGCGGAGAGCGGGATGAACCACAAGGAGATCCCGTCGATCCCCATATGATACTCGATGCCCAGGCCCGGCAGCCACTGGGCGCGCTCGACGAACTGGAAGCCCGGCTGGGTCGGGTCGAAGCCCGCCACCAGGAACAGGGACAGGAGGAAGGTGACCCCCGACGTCCACAGGGCGACGCTGCGGGCGTTGCGGATCACCACCTCGCCGTCGCCGCGGATCACCAGGATGATCGCTGCCCCCAGGAGCGGGAGGAACGTCACCAGCGAGAGGAGTGGCCAGTCGCTCATGAGATCCCTCAGCGCACGAAGAACAGGTACCAGGTGACCAGCGCGGCGACGCCGATCAGCATGGCAAAGGCGTAGTGGTAGACATAGCCGGTCTGCAGCCGGGCGGTCTGGCGGGCGAGCCGGCTGGTGGCAGCAGCCACCCCGTCCGGCCCGAATCCGTCGATGACCAGCCCGTCGCCGCCCCGCCAGAACACGGAGCCGACCGCCTTTGCCGGCTGGACGAAGATCCGGTCATAGAGCTCGTCGAAGTACCACTTGTTCAGCAGGAACAGGTAGACCGGGCGGAGGGCCGCAGCGATCCGGCCTGGCACGCTCGGCACCAGCAGGTAGAGCACGAAGGACAGGCCGAAGCCGGCCACACCCACGATCAGCGGCGCGAACTTCACCAGTGCCGGGACGTGGTGCATCTCCTCCAGAATGTTGGGGTGCTCGCGCATGAAGATCGCACCGCTCCACCAGGTGGCCTCGGGCGCGATCATGCCCTGGGCCAACCAGCCGGCGAACAGGGCGCCACCGGCCAGGCAGAACAGCGGGACCAGCATGACCATCGGGCTCTCGTGGACATGCTCCATCGTGTGATGGTCGGCCCGGGGCGCTCCGTGGAAGGTCAGCCAGAGCAGGCGGCCCGAATAGAAGGCGGTCAGGAAGGCCGCGCCGATGCCCAGCCAGAAGGCGTAGCCGGCGAACGGCGCGTGGGAGGCCCAGGCCGCCTCCAGGATGGCGTCCTTGGAGTAGTAGCCGGCGAAGAACGGGATGCCCATCAGCGCCAGCGAGCCGATCCACATCATCGCGTAAGTGACCGGGATCTTGTTCCAGATCCCGCCCATCTTCCGCATGTCCTGCTCGTGGTGCATGGCATGGATCACCGAGCCGGCACCCAGGAACAGGAGGGCCTTGAAGAAGGCGTGGGTGAACAGGTGGAAGACACCGGCGCTGTAGGCCGACACGCCGCAGGCGAAGAACATGTAGCCCAGCTGCGAGCAGGTCGAATACGCGATCACCCGCTTGATGTCGTTCTGCACCATGCCGATCGTGGCAGCGAAGAAGGCGGTGGAAGCGCCAATGAAGGCGACCATCGCCAGCGCGGTCGGTGCGTACTCGTAGAGCGGGCTGAAGCGCGCCACCAGGAACACGCCGGCGGTCACCATGGTCGCGGCATGGATCAGCGCCGAGACCGGGGTCGGGCCCTCCATCGCGTCGGGCAGCCAAGTGTGCAGGCCGAGCTGGGCCGACTTGCCCATGGCACCGATGAACAGCAGCACGCCGATGATGGTGAGCGTGTTGAACTCGTAGCTGAACACCACGATCGTGCTGTCGGCGAACTTCGCGGCCTCGGCGAAGATCACGTCATACTGGACGCTGTCGAACACGAGGTAGCAGGCGGCGATGCCCAGGATGAGGCCGAAGTCGCCGATGCGGTTGACGATGAAGGCCTTCATCGCGGCAGCGCAGGCGGAAGCCCGGTCGTACCAGAAGCCGATCAGCAGGTAGGAGGCCAGGCCCACCCCTTCCCAGCCAAAGAACAGCTGGATGAGGTTGTCGCTGGTCACCAGCATCAGCATGGCGAAGGTGAACAGCGACAGATACGACATGAAGCGAGGGATCGAGGCGTCCTCGGCCATGTAGCCGACCGAGTAGACGTGGATCAGGAAGCTGATGAAGCTCACCACCAGCATCATGCTGGCGGACAGCCCGTCGATCCGAAGCGCCCACTGGGTGTCGAACGAGCCGACCACGATCCAGTCGAACAGGATGACCTTGAACGGCTCGCCATAGATGTTGAGGAAGAAGCTCGCAATCGCGCAGGCGGCGGACAGCGCCATGAACCCGCAGGTCACCACCTGCGACGCGCGGTCGCCGATCATGCGGCCGAACAGGCCGGCGATCAGGGCGCCGACGAGCGGCGCGAACACCAGGATCGTGTAGAGCATCGCCCGCTCAGCCCCGCATCAGGTTGATGTCCTCGACCTCGATACTGCCGCGGTTGCGGAAGTAGACCACGACGATCGCCAGACCGATCGCCGCCTCGGCGGCAGCGACGGTCAGGACGAACATCGTGAACACCTGTCCGACCAGGTCGTTCAGATGGGCCGAGAATGCCACGAAGTTGATGTTGACCGAGAGCAGGATCAGCTCGATCGACATCAGGATGATGATGACGTTCTTCCGGTTCAGGAAGATGCCGAACACGCCCAGCGTGAACAGGATCGCGGCCAGCGTCAGGAAATGTGAAAGAGGAATCGCCATCACACGCCTGCCCCGGTGTCGACCTTACGCAACTCGACTGTGTCTTGCGGCCGGCGATGGACCTGCTGGGCGATGTCCTGGCGCCGCAACGCGCCGCGCGGGCGCAGGGTCAGCATGATGGCGCCGATGATCGCCACCAGCAGGATCACGCCGGCAATCTGAAACAGGTAGACATAGTCGGTATAGAGCACCCGCCCCAGCGCCTCGGTGTTGGTGACGGACGGATCGCTCGGGATCGGTGCCGCGGTCTGGAACCCGCCGGCAAACGCCCAGCCGCCGGTGACCAGGATCAGCTCGGCCAGGAGGATCACACCCACCAGCGCACCGATCGGCCAGTAGAGCCTGGCGCCCTCGCGCAGCCGCCGGAAGTTCACGTCGAGCATCATGACGACGAACAGGAACAGGACCGCCACCGCGCCCACGTAGACGACCACCAGGATCATCGCCAGGAACTCGGCCCCCAGCAGGAGGAACAGGCCCGCCGAGTTGAAGAAGGCCAGGATCAGGAACAGCACGGAATGGACCGGATTGCGTGAGGCGATCACCATCACGGCGCACCCGACCGTCACGGCCGACAGCAGGTAGAACAGAGCCAGTTCGATCGTCATCGCTCACCAACCACGGGGCCAGGGCCGGCCGGTCTATGTCGTTCGCGCACCATGCTCAGCGGTACGGCGCGTCGGCGGCGAGATTGGCCGCGATCTCGCGCTCCCAACGGTCGCCGTTCGAGAGCAGCCTCGCCTTGTTGTAGAACAGCTCCTCGCGCGTCTCGGTCGCGAACTCGAAGTTCGGGCCCAGCACGATCGCGTCGACGGGGCAGGCCTCCTCACAGAAGCCGCAATAGATGCACTTGGTCATGTCGATGTCGTAGCGGGTGGTCCGGCGGCTGCCGTCCGCGCGCGGCTCCGATTCGATCACGATGCACTGGGCCGGGCACACCGCCTCGCACAGCTTGCAGGCGATGCAGCGCTCCTCGCCGTTGGGATAGCGGCGCAGGACGTGCTCGCCACGGAAGCGCGGGCTGAGCGGCCCCTTCTCGTAGGGATAGTTGATCGTCACCTTCTTCTTGAACATGTAGCGCAGGGTCAGCGCGAAGCCCTGGACCAGTTCCTGCCAGAGGAAGGTGCGCGCCGCCCGGTCGAGTGCGGTCATGTCCTGTCGATCCCCACATCCCATGTCGGCCGTCGGCGACCCGTCCTTGGGTCGCCCGGCGCCGCATCCATTCGGCAACAAGGTCGTCGCTTAAAGCGACCGTCTCAATTCGGCAGCAGGTCGAACGCCACCAGGAAGCCCGAGGTCAGCACCACCCAGAGCAGCGACAGGGGCAGGAACACCTTCCAGCCCAGCCGCATGAGCTGGTCGTAGCGGTAGCGCGGCAGCGTCGCCCGGGCCCAGATGAACACGAACAGCACCAGGCAGATCTTGAGGATGAACCAGATCGGGCCGGGCACCCAGTTCAAGGGCGCGATGTCGAACGGTGGCAGCCAGCCGCCCAGGAACAGGATCGAGGCGATGGCGCTCATCAGGATCATGTTCGCGTACTCGCCGAGGAAGAACAGCGCGAACGCCATCGACGAGTATTCGACGTTGTAGCCGGTGACCAGGGTCGCCTCGTCCTCAGGCAGGTCGAACGGGTGCCGGTTCGTTTCCGCCAGGATCGAGGCGAGGAACAGCATGAACATCGGGAAGTGCGGGATGAAGTACCACAGGCCCCGCTGCGCCTCGACGATCGTGCTGAGATTGAGTGAGCCGGCGCAGAGCAGCACGGTCACGATGATCAGGCCGATCGAGATCTCGTAGGAGATCATCTGCGCGGAACTGCGCAGCGCACCCAGGAAGGCGTAGCGCGAGTTCGACGCCCAGCCCGCCATGATGATGCCGTAGACACCCAGCGAGCTCACCGCCAGCAGATAGAGCACGCCGACATTGATGTCGGAGATCACCAGGCCAGCGCCCATCGGGATCACCGCCCAGCCGATCATGGCCAGCGTGAAGGTGATCATCGGCGCCAGGATGAACACGACCTTGTTGGAGGTCGCGGGGATCACCGTTTCCTTGAGGAACAGCTTGGCACCGTCCGCCAGCGGCTGGAGCAGCCCAAAGGGACCCACGGTCATCGGCCCCTGGCGCAGCTGCATGGCGCCGATCACCTTGCGTTCGGCATAGGTGAGATAGGCCACGGCCAGGAGCAGCGGCACCACGACCAGCAGGATCTGGCCGACGATGATCAGGATGCGCAGGACGGCATCGAGGAGGGGCTCACCCATGGGTCCCGGTCGCCTTGATCGAGTGTTCCGCCAGGCGGAGCTTGGTGCATTCCGCCATCACCCCAGACGCCCGAGCGATGGCGTTGGTCTGGTAGTACTCGGCGACCGGCGACACGAAGGGTGCCCGGTCGAACGCGAGCTCGCCCGGCCCTGCCGCCCGTTCCCAGGCCGCCGGCACGATCACGTCCGGGGTCGCCAGGACCGGAACCAGCTCGGCCAGCCGCGCCCGCACCGCACCCAGCGTGTCCAGCGGCACGGTCAGGTCCAGCACGTCGGACAGTGCGCGCAGGATCTTCCAGTCCTCACGCGCCTCGCCGGGCGGCATGACCGCGAGCTTGGCCCGCTGCGGCCGGCCCTCGGTGTTCACGTAGGTGCCGTGCTTCTCGGTCCAGGCGGCACCCGGCAGGATCACGTCGGCGCGCGGGGCCGAGCGGTCGCCATGATGGCCCTGGTAGATCACCTGGACGTCGGGGCTGAGCCCGGACAGGTCCAGTTCGTCCGCACCGATCAGGAACAGGACGTCGACCCCGCCGGCCAGCATCCCGGCCACGTCCAGCCCGCCCTGCCCCGGCACCAGGCCCAGGTCCAGGCCGGCCACCCGCGAGGCCGCATGGTGAAGGACGTTGAAGCCGTTCCAGTGCTCGGTGATCGCGCCGAATTCCTCGGCCAGCCGGCTCACCAGGTCCAGCACCGCCAGCCCGTCAGCCCGCGCGGTGGCCCCGCTGCCCAGGATCACCATCGGGTTCTGGGCGGCGCGCAGCTCCTTGGCAAAGCCGATCTCGCCGGCCAGCAGGTCGGACAGGGTCTGCACGCCCGCACCAAGGTCCTGGACTTCGTAGGTCAGGTCGACCCCGGCCGCACCGATCCGGCCCACCGGCATCGGGATCTGCCGCGTGCGCTTGCGGATCCGGGCGTTCAGCACCGCCGCCTCGTGGCGCGGGTTGGTGCCGACCAGCAGGAGCGCGTCAGCCCGCTCGATGCCTTCGATCGTGCTGTTGAACAGCCAGGAGGCACGCGGACCATAGCCGAGCCTGCTGCCGTCCTGACGGCAGTCGATGTTCGGCGTGCCGAGCCTGGCCACCAGCTCCTTGACCAGCACCATGGTCTCGGCGTCGACCAAGTCACCGATCACGAAGCCGATTCGCTCGGGCGCTGTGCCCTTCAGCCGCGTCGCCACCGCGTCCAGAGCCGCGCGCCAGTCGGCGGGCTGGAGCTGGCCGTCCCGGCGGACCATCGGCCGGTCGAGGCGGCGCTTCTTCAATCCGTCATAAAGGAAGCGGCCCTTGTCGGAGAGCCACTCCTCGTTGATCCCCTCGTGCAGCCGCGGGACGATCCGCATCACTTCGTTGCCACGGGCATCCACGCGGATGTTGGAGCCGACCGCGTCCGAGACGTCGATCGATTCGGTCTTACGCAGCTCCCAGGTGCGGGCCTTGTACTCGTAGGGCTTGGAGTTCAGCGCGCCCACCGGGCAGAGGTCGATGATGTTGCCCTGCAGCTCGGAGGTGAGCGAGGCCTCGATCCAGTTGGTGATCTCCATGTGCTCGCCGCGCTGGACCGCACCCAGCTCCTCCACGCCCGCCACCTCGTCGAGGAAGCGGATGCAGCGCGTGCAGTGGATGCAGCGCGTCATGTGCGTCGAGACCAGCGGGCCGAGATACTTGTCGACGACCGGGCGCTTGTTCTCGGTGTAGCGGGAATGGTCCGGCCCGTAGAACAGGGTGATGTCCTGCAGGTCGCACTCGCCGCCCTGGTCGCAGATCGGGCAGTCCAGCGGGTGGTTGATCAGGAGGAACTCGAGCACGCCGCGGCGCGCCTTGTGCACCAGCGGCGTGTCGGTCTTGATCACCATGCCGTCGGCGGCCGGCATGGCGCAGGACGCCACCGGCTTGGGCGACTTCTCCATCTCGACCAAGCACATCCGGCAGCTGCCGGCGATGTTGAGCCGCGGGTGGAAGCAGAAAATCGGAATCTCGCGGCCCGCGGCCTCGCAGGCCTGCAGGACGGTCGATCCGACCGGCACCTCGACTTCGACCCCGTCGACGGTCAGCTTCGGCATACTAACGTTCCGATCCCGTCCTCAAGCCGCCAGCCGCCGGGCTTCGCCCTGCTCGCGGATCCTTCGTTCCAGTTCCGGCCGGAAATGCCGGATCAGGCCCTGCACCGGCCAGGCGGCGGCGTCGCCCAGCGCGCAGATGGTGTGGCCCTCGATCTGCTTGGTCACGTCCTGCAGGAGGTCGATGTCCTCCAGGCGGCACTCGCCCTTCACCATCCGCTCCATCATCCGCCACAGCCAGCCGGTCCCTTCCCGGCACGGCGTGCACTGCCCGCAGGATTCGTGCATGTAGAACTTGGACAGCCGGGCGATCGCCT
>NZ_WUJP01000369.1 GCF_009806515.1 Geminicoccus flavidas
TCACGACGTCGGTCGACTTGTCCATCACGATCACGCCCGCGGTACCCAGACCCGAGGTGACCGCGCGCAGCGAATCGAAATCCATCAGCACGTCGTCGCAGATGGATTTCGGCAGGAGCGGCACCGACGAGCCGCCCGGGATCACCGCCAGCAGGTTGTTCCAGCCGCCGCGCACCCCGCCGCAATGCTTCTCCAGCAGCTCCTTGAGCGGAATGCCCAATTGCTCCTCGACCGTGCAGGGCCGGTTCACATGCCCGGAAATGCAGAAGATCTTGGTGCCGGTGTTGTTCGGCCGGCCGATCCCGGCGAACCACTCCGGGCCGCGGCGCAGGATGGTGGGCGTGACTGCGATCGATTCGACGTTGTTGATCGTGGTCGGCCGGCCGTAGAGGCCGACCATGGCCGGGAACGGCGGCTTCAGGCGCGGCTGGCCCTTGGTGCCCTCCAGCGCCTGCAGGAGTGCGGTCTCCTCGCCGCAGATATAGGCGCCGGCCCCGCGATGGACGTAGAGGTCGAAGGACATGCCCGAGCCGCAGCAGTCCTTGCCCAGATAGCCGGCCTCATAAGCCTCGGCGACCGCCCGCTCCAGGGCCTGGCCCTCGCGAACGAACTCGCCGCGGATGAAGATGTAGCCGGCGGTGCAACCCATGCCTGCCGCCGCGACCACGCAGCCTTCCACCAGCTTGTGCGGCTCGTGGCGCAGGATCTCGCGGTCCTTGCAGGTGCCGGGCTCCGATTCGTCCGCGTTCACCACCAGATAGGTGGGCCCGTCCGACTGCTTGGGCATGAAGGACCACTTCATGCCGGTGGGGAAGCCGGCACCGCCGCGGCCGCGCAGGCCGGACTTCTTGATCCCGTCGACGATCGCCTCGCGGCCGAGCAGGATCAGATCCTTGGTGTTGCTCCAGTCGCCACGCGCTCGGGCACCATCGATCCAGGGCGAGTACTCGCCATAGAGATTGGTGAAGATGCGATCCTGGTCACGCAGCATCAGGCACCCGCCTCGTCATTGGCCGGCCGGGGCTCGGCAACAGTCTCGAACAGCGTGGTCTTGCCGCCGGCCGGCATGGATCCCTGGCGGCCGGTCTGCGAGCCGGGTTTCGGCGTCTCGCCACGCTTGAGCGCCGCCAGCACCGCTCGGGCCTTCTCGTAGTCCAGGTCCTCGTAGAAGTCCTGGTCCACCCAGAGCACTGGCGCGTTGGCGCAAGCACCCAGGCACTCGAACTCGCGCAGGAAGAAGCGGCCATCGGGCGAACTCTCGCCGATGTCGCATTCCAGCTCGTCCTTCGCTGCGCGGACGATGTCGTCCGAGCCGCACAGCCAGCAGGGCGTGGTCGTGCACACCCGGACCTGGATCGGCCCCACCGGCCGGGTGTTGTACATGTCGTAGAAGGTGGCGACCTCGTAGACCCGGATCTTCGCCACGTTCAAGAGCTCGGCGACATGGTCCATCGCCGCCTGGGGCAGCCAGCCGCCATGCTGCTCCTGGGCCAGCAGCAGGAGCGGCAGCATGGCGCTCTGCTGGCGCTCCGCCGGATAACGCGCCAGGATCCGGGCGACCTGCTCGTGGTTCTCCGACGAGAACGCGAAGGTCTCGACGTCCGGGGCCATCGCGCCATAGGGGCGGGTGGCGATGTGCACGGCGCTGCTCACCGGTCGATCTCTCCGAACACGATGTCCATGGCGGCGATGATCGCCACCACGTCGGCCAGCATGTGCCCCTTGCCCAGGGCATCGAGTGCCTGAAGATGCGCGTAGCCCGGCGAGCGGATCTTGCACTTGTACGGCCGGTTGGTGCCGTCGCCCACCAGATAGACCCCGAACTCGCCCTTGGAGCTTTCCACCGCGGCGTAGACCTCGCCGTTGGGGACGTGGACGCCCTCAGTGTAGAGCTTGAAATGGTGGATGAGCGATTCCATCGACCGCTTCATCTCGGTGCGCGGCGGCGGCGTGACCTTGCGGTCGTCCGGCCGGATCGGTCCATCCGGCATCTCGCGCAGGCACTGGCGCATGATCTTGAGCGATTCGCGCACCTCGGCCACCCGGACAAGGTAGCGGTCGTAGCAGTCGCCGTTCTTGCCGACCGGGATGTCGAAATCCATCCGGTCATAGCAGTCATAGGGCTGCGCCTTACGCAGGTCCCAGGGCACGCCGGCGGCACGGATCATCGGTCCGGAAAAGCCCCAGTCCAGACACTGCTCGACCGTGAACTTGCCGATGTCCACGGTGCGCTGCTTGAAGATCCGGTTCTCGGTTAGAAGGTTGTCCATGTCGTTGAACACATGGACGAAGGAGTCGCACCAGGCGGCGATCCGCTCGGGAAGGCCGGCCGGCATGTCCCGGTTGACGCCGCCGAAGCGGAAATAGTTCGCGTGCATGCGCGAACCCGACACCTCCTCGTAGAAGCCCATCAGCTTCTCGCGCTCCTCGAAGCCCCAGAGGAGCGGAGTCATGGCGCCGACGTCCAGCGCCATGGTGGTCAGGTTGAGGAGGTGGTTCATGATCCGGGTCAGCTCGGCGAACATGACCCGGATATACTGCGCCCGAATCGGCACCTCGATCCCGAGCAGCTTCTCGACCGCGAGCACATAAGCGTGCTCCTGCATCATCATCGAGCAGTAGTCGAGCCGGTCGAAATAGGGGATGCTCTGCAAATAGGGGCGGTTCTCGATGAACTTCTCGGTGCCGCGGTGCAGCAGGCCGATATGGGGATCGGCCCGCTCCACCACCTCGCCGTTCATCTCGAGGACGAGCCGCAAGACACCATGGGCCGCAGGATGCTGCGGGCCGAAGTTCATGGTGAAGTTGCGCATCTGGATCTCGGGCATCGCCCCAGGTCACTCCGTTCGGCGACAGATCAGTTGGATGCCTTCTCGTCGCCCGGGAGCAGGCCGCTGCCTTCCCACGGGCTGAGGAAGTCGAAGCTGCGGAAGTCCTGGCGCAGCTTTACCGGCTCATAGACCACGCGCTGCTGCTCGGGGTCGTAGCGCATCTCGACATAGCCGGTCAGCGGGAAGTCCTTGCGCAACGGATGGCCGTCGAAGCCATAGTCGGTGAGCAGGCGCCGCAGGTCGGGATGGTCGGAGAACATGACCCCGTACATGTCCCAGGTCTCGCGCTCGAACCAGTTGGCGGTCGAGAAGACCGGAACCACGGACGGCACCGGCGTGAACTCGTCGGTTGCCGCCACCACGCGGATCCGCCGGTTATGCTTCATCGAGAGCAGGTGATAGACCACGGTGAAGCGCTGCTCGTTTTCGGGCCGGTCGACCGCGGTGACGTCGAGCAGGACCTTGAACAGGCAGCCCGGGTCGTCGCGCAGCACGGTCAGCACGTCGACAATCCGCTGGGCCGGCACCTCGATGGTCAGCTCGTCATAGGCGATCCGGGCATCGAGCAGACGGTCGCCCAGAAGGTTGGCGCAGTGCGCCTGCAAGGGCGCCAGCACATGGGCGGGTTCGGGCGTTGCTTCGCTCACGTTCGCATCCATCAACGGTCGATGGTGCCGCGCCGACGGATCTTCCGCTGGAGCTGCATGATGCCATAGAGCAGTGCTTCCGCGGTCGGCGGGCAGCCGGGAACGTAGATGTCCACCGGCACGATCCGGTCGCAGCCGCGTACCACCGAATAAGAATAATGATAATAGCCGCCGCCGTTGGCACAGCTGCCCATCGAGATGACGTAGCGCGGCTCGGCCATCTGGTCGTACACCTTGCGGAACGCCGGCGCCATCTTGTTGCACAGCGTACCGGCGACGATCATTACGTCCGACTGGCGCGGGCTCGGCCGGAACACGATGCCGAACCGGTCCAGGTCGTAGCGCGCCGCCGCGGTGTGCATCATCTCGACCGCGCAGCAAGCCAGGCCGAAGGTCATCGGCCACATCGAGCCGGTCCTGGCCCAGTTCACGAGGTCGGTCAGCTTGGTGACGATGAAGCCCTCGTCCTTGAGGCCGGCATCGACCCGCGCGAACAGGTCGGTCGGTGCCGGCGGCGTGGCGGGCGTGGCCGGCACGGTGCCAGCGGACTGGTCGCTCACCGTGGTCAGTCCCATTCCAAAGCCCCTTTCTTCCACTCGTAGAGGAAGCCGATCGTCAGAACGAACAGGAAGAACATCATCGACCAGAAGCCGAACACGCCGATGGTTCCCAGGGAGATTGCCCAGGGAAACAGGAAGGCCACTTCCAGGTCGAAGATGATGAACAGGATCGCGACCAGGTAGTAGCGGACGTCGAACCGGCCGCGCGCGTCCTCGAACGGCTCGAAGCCGCACTCGTAGGGGGACAGCTTCTCGCTGTCCGGGCGCTGGCGGGCCGTCAGCATCGAGGCCACGATCATCACGAGGGACAGGCCTGCGGCGATGGCAATGAAGATCAGGATCGGCAGGTATTCCGCCAGATAGCCTTGCATGCGCTCCACTCGTCCTGGGCCGCGGATCTTCACCACGGCGCGGCCGGAACATAGTCACGGCCTGGTGCTACGCCAAGCACACAAGCGCAGATCCCACCCCGAAGGCTGCCATGCATGCAATGCAGCACCGCCGCCGGCTGGCGCGGTGCTTTGAACGACCGGTACTTCGAGGGGGGGTACGGGATGGCGAGGATGACGGGACTTGAACCCGCGACCTCCGGCGTGACAGGCCGGCACTCTAACCAACTGAGCTACATCCCCGTGCCGTGGCCGGGTGATTAGTGCCCCTCTCGACGGGTGTCAACGCCCTCGAGCCAGGATCCGGACATTTCCGAGGCTGCCGCCGAATGCGGCCATCGCCCGCTTGAATCCCTGGCCCAGCCCGCCTAGAGCCTGCCGTGTTGCGGGTGTAGCTCAGTGGTAGAGCGCGACGCTTACACCGTCGATGTCGGGGGTTCGAAACCCTCCGCCCGCACCATTCCCTCCCGAGGGCGGCGTGCGCCGGTCCGGGCTCCGTCAGCGGATGGGGCCGAACCCGCCGGCTGACGCTAGCGCGCGGGCGCGGCATGATCGGTACATACTAGGCGTCGCGCCTTCGCGACGGATCGGCATGAATTGGAGTGCCCGCATGCTCTCTCGGTTGCGTCGTCTGCTCGCCCCGGTGAAGCAGACAGTGGCCCCCGCCGCCCCGGCCGTGCTCCGGCCCGCGCCCAAGCCGGTCGCAAGCAAGCCCGACCTGCCGCCCAACCCGGAGAACCGCGACGACCTGGCCCGCCGGTTTCTGGTCGAGGACCGCCGGGCCGGCGACGTGCCGCTGCTGGAGCGCCGCTGGTACTATTCGATCGAGCATGCGCCCGGCGAGTGGACCGCCGGCATGAACTATTCGCCCACGGCGATGACCAGGAAGGCACTCTCGGCGGTGGACGTCGCCGGCCGGTCCTGTGTCGACATCGGCTCAATGGACGGGCTGATCCCGGTGCTGCTCGCCAGGCGCGGTGCCGGGCGGGTGGTCAGCTACGACCGGCTGGATTTCGGCCAGAAGATGGCCTTCCTCCAGGAAAAGCTGGGCGTCGCGTTCGAGTACCATGCCGGCCTCTCGCTCAAGCAGTTCCGCGACCAGCACATGGCGAGCACGCCCTTGGATGTCGTGGTGTTCTCCGGCGTGCTCTACCACATGTTCGACCCGCTGGGCGGGCTGCTGACCGCGCGGAGCATGGTGCGCGACGGCGGCATCCTGATCATCGAGACCGGTGCCACTGTATCCGAGGAGAACGCCGCCTATTTCAATGGTGCGGCGCGCTTCTATGACGGCGACAATTTCTGGCTGCCGTCGCTCGTCAACCTCGACTACCTCCTGCGCTTCGCCCGGCTGGCGCCGCTGGAAGTGTTCTACCTCAAGCAGACCGCGCGCACCGACAAGAACGTCCCGATCTGTCGGGTTTGCGTCGCCTGCCGTGCCGTCGGCAAGCCGCCGGCCGCCCCCGACGACAACTGGATCCACCTCCCCCAGCATGTCGACTTTGCCGAGCTGATCGACTGGAAGGTCACGGCCGGTGCCGCCGGCCCCGAGGTGCCCTACACCCCGACCCGCCCGGATCTGCCGCTGGGCCCGGCCGGCACGGTCGACCTGCTGGCCTCGATCCGCCGCTTCCCCGAAGGCCCCCGCCAGCCCACCAAGCTGGCGCTCTCCGACATGTGGTGAGGCGCCGGGCGGGTCATAGGGCAGCCTCCTGCCGCCGACCCGCCTGCCCTCCGGCCCGGCTCAGATCGCCTCGGGCAGGCGGCTCTCGACCTCCTGCCGCATCGCAGCCACTGCGTCGCGCCGGCGTGCCAGGGTCTCGTGATATTCCTGCGCCTCGCGGTCGCGGAAGTAGGTGGCGCCGGTGCCAGCCGGGCCACCGCGGCCTCGACTTCGGCCAAGCCGGCCCGGAAGAACTCCTTGCGTAGGTTCGCGGTGTTGACCCGCCGGCCGTGGAAGGCCGTGTGCAGGGCGGCTTCCAGCATGGGCGGGTCGTCGCTGTAGATGATGGCATGCGTGTCGAACAGGAACGGCACGCTGGGGCCGCCCAGTTCACGCACGCGATCCTCCGGATCGAGCCGGCGGGTGAACCCGATCTTCACCACCTCGTCGCCGAACGGGCCGACGTTCGAGATGATGTAGACATGGCCGCACTTGGTCATCTCGGCCATCGCACGAGCCCGCTCGCTGGCTGCGTGGGCCCGCCGCCAGATCGGCTTCCAGGGCGGTGATCCGCGCCGCAAGCCACGCTTGGTCGGCTTAGCTGGCGGCCGCCGCCTCGTGCTTGGCCTGGAGCAGCATCGCCGCATACTTCGCCTCCCGGCTCTCCGCCGCGGCCCGCTCGCGCAGAAGGCGGGTTTCTTCGCGGGCCAGCCGCGCCACTTCCACCCGTTGGCGCTTTTGCGCCTCGCGCTGCTCGTGGGTGAAGAACAGCTCGTCCAGCTTGAGCCGGAGAAAGTCCGGGGCGATCGTGATCTGCAGGGAGGCGTTCATCTTGTCGATCTGGCTGGCCGCGTTTCGGACCGCTTCTCCATTGCGTTGACATTGTTCCAGCAGGCATTGGCGATGGCGGCCTCGCACTCGTTGTTGAAGGCGCGCAAGGTCAGGCGGATCTGCCGGTCGATGATCGTGGCTCCCTTGGCTGCGCTGCCTTCGACCAGCCACTGCTTGGCGCCGACGACCGCCTGCTTGCCCTTCACCAACGCCGCCTGCCGCGAGCGGACCGCCAGGATCTTCGCCTGATACGCCTTGCTGGTGCCGAAATCGAAATGCGGGGCATAGACACCCAGCTCCGCCTCCAGCTTGTGCAACAGCACCCGCTTCTGCGTATAGGTGCTGCGCGCCGCCTCGATGCTGTCAGGCCGACACGCCGCTCCTCCTCCGCCTGGTGCAGCTTGGCCTGCGCCGCGCGCAGCTGGGCCTCCTGCGCCGCCACGATCTCCTCTGCCCGCTTCTCGGTGTCGATGACGTCGGCAAACCGCCGGGTGAGCGCCCGGCGCCGACGCAGCTCGACGACGTACAGGCCCACAGCCACTGGAAAGCCGACGATCATCAGCAGCAAGATTCAATCAAACACCTAATCCATCAGCGATCCCGGCAATATCATCAAGACTAAAGAACGTATTCAGGCCAGAATATTGGCCGGTTCACGTAAGAATTCAAGTTGAGCATTCGGCTGCCGGTGCGCCAACACCTGGAACCGCCGTGCTGGCGGTGGCAGCCATGCTCCGGCATATGCCCCACAGCGCGCCACGCATCAGGGGCGCCTGCTACCTGCCGGACAACGCACAAAGCCCCCCGTGGCATGCCACGGGGGGCCCTTGCGGATCAAAGCAGTGTCACGCCGCTCAGTTCGGCCGGGCACCCGTGCCGGACTTCTCGGCGACCGCGGCGATTGCCTCGGGGGACGGGACCTGGGGCAGCGGCTCGGGCAGGCGGGTGAGCGCCCGGGCCAGCACCTGGTCCACGGTGGAGACCGGCACGATCTCCAGCTTCTCCTTCACGTTGGCCGGGATGTCGGCCAGGTCCTTCTCGTTGTCCTTCGGGATCAGCACGGTCTTGAGACCGCCGCGCAGGGCGGCCAGCAGCTTCTCCTTCAGGCCGCCGATCGGCAGGACCCGGCCGCGCAACGTGACCTCGCCGGTCATCGCGACCGCGGCATGGACCGGGATCTTGGTTAGCACCGACACGATCGAGGTGACCATGGCGATGCCGGCCGACGGCCCGTCCTTCGGGGTCGCCCCCTCCGGCACGTGGATGTGGATGTCGATCTTGTCGAACTGCTCCGGCTCGATGCCGAGCGCCTCGGAGCGGTGGCGCACATAGGAGCGCGCCGCCTGGATCGACTCCTGCATCACGTCGCCGAGCTTGCCCGTGATGGTCATCTTGCCCTTGCCGGGCACGGTGACCGCCTCGATCGTGAGCAGCTCGCCGCCCACCTCGGTCCAGGCTAGGCCCGTGGTGGCGCCGACCTGATCCTCCAGCTCCGCCTCACCATAGCGGAACTTCTTCACCCCGGCGTATTTCTCGATGTTCTCCGCGGTGATCCGGACCGACTTCACCCCTTCGAGCACGATCTCCTTGGCCGACTTGCGCGCCAGGTTCGCGATCTCGCGCTCCAGGCTGCGCACGCCCGCCTCGCGGGTATAGTAGCGGACCAATGCGATCACCGCGTCGTCATCGACCTGCCACTCGCCCTTCTTGAGGCCGTTGGCCTGGGCCTGCTTGCCGATCAGGTGCCGCTTGGCGATCTCCAGCTTCTCGTCCTCGGTGTAGCCGGGGATGCGGATGATCTCCATGCGGTCCAGGAGCGGCTGGGGCATCCGGAGCGTGTTCGCAGTGCAGACGAACATCACGTCCGACAGGTCGTAATCGACCTCCAGGTAATGGTCGTTGAAGCTGACGTTCTGCTCGGGATCCAGCACCTCCAAAAGGGCGGCCGACGGGTCGCCGCGGAAGTCGGCACCCATCTTGTCGATCTCATCGAGCATGAAGAGCGGGTTGCTGGTCTTGGCCTTCTTCATGTTCTGGATGAGCTTGCCCGGCATCGACCCGATATAGGTCCGCCGGTGCCCGCGGATCTCGGCCTCGTCCCGCACGCCACCCAAGGAGAAGCGCACGAAGTTGCGGCCCGTGGCCTTGGCCAGCGACTGGCCGAGCGAGGTCTTACCCACGCCCGGGGGGCCCACCAGGCAGAGGATCGGCCCGCGCATCTTGTCGACCCGGTGCTGGACCGCGAGATACTCGACGATCCGCTCCTTGACCTTCTCCAGCCCGTAGTGGTCGGCGTCCAGGATCTCCTGGGCGCGCTTGAGGTCCTTGTTGACCTTGGAGCGCTTCTTCCACGGAATGGACAGCATCCAGTCCAGGTAGTTGCGCACCACGGTCGCCTCGGCCGACATCGGGCTCATGGTCCGGAGCTTCTTCAGCTCGGCCATCGCCTTGTCGTGCGCTTCCTTGGACAGCTTGGTCTTCTTGATGCGCTCTTCCAGCTCGGAAGCCTCGTCGCGGCCGTCCTCCAGCTCGCCGAGTTCCTTCTGGATCGCCTTCATCTGCTCGTTGAGATAGTACTCGCGCTGGGTCTTCTCCATCTGCCGCTTCACGCGCGAGCGGATCCGCTTCTCCACCTGGAGAACCGAAATCTCGCCTTCCATGAAGCCGTAGAGCTTCTCCAGCCGCTCGGCGAGCGAGCGGGTCTCGAGCAGTTCCTGCTTGTCCGAGATCTTCAGCGCCAGATGCGCTGCGATCGTGTCGGCGAGCTTGGCCGGGTCCTCGGTCTGGCTCAGCGAGACCATGACCTCGGGCGGGACCTTCTTGTTGAGCTTCACATACTGCTCGAACTGGCCCACTACGGCACGCGCCACCGCCTCGAGCTCGCGGGGCTCCGAGGCGTCGTCATCGATCGTCTCGGCACGGACCAGGAAGAAATCGGGGTTGTCCTCGAACCCGGTGACCTCGGCACGCGCCACGCCCTCGACCAGCACCTTCACGGTGCCGTCGGGCAGCTTGAGCAGCTGCAGCACGGAGCTCACCGTGCCGACGCGATAGATGTCGTTCTTGCCGGGGTCGTCCTGACTGGCGTTCTTCTGGGCGACGAGCAGGATCTGCTTGTCGTCCTTCATCACCTCCTCGAGCGCCTTGATCGACTTCTCGCGCCCAACGAAGAGCGGCACGATCATGTGCGGGAAGACGACGATGTCGCGCAACGGCAGCACGGGATAAAGATTGCCTAGCGCTTGCTCGCTCATGGTACCTCGTCTCGGGGGCGGCCAGGCCGCCCCATGCGATCTCGACCAGACACGTGGCTATAGCAGAGATTGGTTTCAAGAATGTCAAACGGCCACGTGAGACGTGGCCGTGCGCGGAAAAAGATGATCCGGTGACATTGTTCCCGCGCCACGGCCGGCTGCCGCGGCAGGGTCGCCACGCCGCGGTCGGGGGCCGCGGCGGGCTCAGGAAACACCAGGCCCAGCCGGCGCCCCAGGTTCAGGAGGCGGCCCAGGTTCAGGAGGCGGCGGCGTCCTGGCGCTGCTCGACATGGACGGTGAGCGGCTTGGCCCGCCCGTCCGCGACCTCGCGGTTGATCACCACCTCGCTCACGCCGCTCATGGACGGCAGGTCGAACATGGTGTCGAGCAGGATCTGCTCCATGATCGAGCGCAAGCCGCGCGCCCCGGTCTTGCGCTGGATCGCCCGGTTGGCGATCGCCTTCAGCGAGTCCTCCTGGAAGGTGAGCTTGACCCCCTCCATGTCGAACAGCTTCTGGTACTGCTTGACCAGGGCGTTCTTCGGCTCCTTCAGGATCTGGACCAGGGCGGTCTCGTCCAGGTCATGGAGGGTCGCGATCACCGGCAGGCGGCCGATGAACTCGGGGATTAGGCCGAACTTCAGGAGGTCGTCCGGCTCCGCCTCGGCCAGCAGCTCGCCC
>NZ_WUJP01000370.1 GCF_009806515.1 Geminicoccus flavidas
GAGCGCCGCTCGTCGGGGCCACGCACCTCGGCGCCGAAGCCCATCGAGCGCGGCTTGCCGCGCGCCGACACGATCTTGTCCAGCCCGGCGAACGCGCCCCCGCAGATGAACAGGATGTTGGTCGTGTCCACCTGCAGGAACTCCTGCTGGGGATGCTTGCGCCCGCCCTGCGGCGGCACGCTCGCGACCGTGCCCTCGATGATCTTGAGTAGCGCCTGCTGCACGCCCTCGCCCGACACATCGCGGGTGATCGAGGGGTTCTCGGACTTGCGGCTGATCTTGTCGACCTCATCAATATAGACGATGCCGCGCTGCGCCCGCTCGACATTGTAGTCGGCCGCCTGGAGCAGCTTCAGGATGATGTTCTCGACATCCTCGCCGACATAGCCGGCCTCGGTCAGCGTGGTCGCGTCCGCCATGGTGAACGGCACGTCCAGCGTGCGCGCCAGCGTCTGGGCCAGCAGCGTCTTGCCGCAGCCCGTGGGCCCGATCAGCAGGATGTTGGACTTGGCCAGCTCGACATCGCTGCCCTTCGATCCGTGCGCCAGCCGCTTGTAGTGGTTGTGCACCGCGACCGAGAGGACCTTCTTCGCTTGGCTCTGGCCGATGACATAGTCATCCAGGATGGAGCAGATCTCGGCCGGGGTCGGCACGCCAGCACGACTCTTGGCCACGGCCGACTTGTTCTCCTCCCGAATGATGTCCATGCACAGCTCGACGCATTCGTCGCAGATGAACACGGTCGGGCCGGCGATTAACTTGCGGACCTCATGCTGGCTCTTGCCGCAGAACGAGCAATAGAGGGTGTTCTTGGACTCACCGCCAGCTTTGCTCATAGATCAGGCGACTCGGTAGCTGTCATGGATGGATGGTACGCGTCGGTGCCGGATGGTTCAACCATCCATGCAGGCAACGTCCGGGACCCGCCGGTCGTTCCACGCGCAGCACCTGCACCCGGAACGGCCGGCGACCGGCAAACGCATACCGCTTGGCAACGGTACTGTGGCACGAGCGTCACGCGGCTTTCACGTCGCGCTTCTCGTAGACCTCGTCGATCAGGCCGAACTCCCTGGCCTGCACCGCGCTCATGAAGGTGTCGCGCTCCATGCGCGCCTCGACTTCGGGCAGGGTACGTCCGGTATGGCGGACATAGATCTCGTTCAGGCGCTGGCGGATGCTGATGATCTCGCGCGCGTGGATCTCGATGTCGGTGGCCTGGCCCTGGAAGCCGCCCGAAGGCTGGTGGGTCATCACTCTTGCATGCGGCAAAGCGTAGCGCTTGCCCGGCGCGCCGGCACAGAGAAGCAACGAACCCATGCTCGCCGCCTGGCCGATGCAGATCGTCGACACGTCGGGCTTGATGTACTGCATGGTGTCGTAGATCGCGAGACCCGCAGTCACCACGCCGCCCGGAGAATTGATGTAGATAGCGATATCCTTCTCCGGGTTCTCCGCTTCCAGAAACAGGAGCTGGGCCGTCACCACGCTGGCCAGGCCGTCGTCCACGGGGCCCATCAGGAAGATGATCCGCTCCTTGAGCATCCGGGAATAGATGTCGTACGCGCGCTCGCCACGGCTGGTCTGCTCGACCACCATCGGCACCAGCTGCGCCATCGGCCCCTGCATCATCCGTTCCTCGTCGTTCGCGCCGGCAACGCACGTCCTTGCGCGGTCACGGCCATATGTAGCGTATCCGTCGCGAAGTTGAAGCCGTCCAGCACCGCCACTTCAGCGGAAACTTCCGGTTCCACCATTCGCCCCGAAAACGGAACGTCCGCGCGAGCACCCTGGCGCTCGCGCGGACGTCTCTCACGTACCGGTAGCCGAGCACAGCCCGGCCATCAATCCTGGATTAGGAAGAGCGGGTCTCGTCCGACGCCTCGGCGTCGACCAGCATCTCGTCCTCGTCCTCGTCGACCTCCTTCATCAGCTCCTCGGGCGAGACCTTCTGCGTTTCGACCTTGGCCTTCTCCACGATGAAGTCGACGACCTTGTCCTCGAAGATTGGTGCGCGGAGCTGTTCGAGCGCCGCCGGGTTCTTCTGGTAGAACTCGAACACCTGCCGCGCCTGGCCGGGGAAGCGCTGTGCCTGGGCGATCATCGCCTGCTGCAGCTCCTTGTTCTCGACCTTGACCTCGTTCTTGGTGCCGATGTCGGAGAGCAGCAGGCCCAGGCGCACCCGGCGCTCGGCGATCTTGCGGTACTCCTCCTTGGCCTCATCCTCCGACTTGTTCTCGTCGGCGAAGGTCTGGCCCTGGCGCTGCATCTCGGCGGTGAGCTGGTTCCAGATCGCGTCGAACTCCAGCTCGACCATGCCCGGCGGCACCTCGAACGGGTAGCGGTCGGCCAGCACGTCCAGGAGCGCGCGCTTCAGCTTCATCCGGGTGGCACGGCCATACTCGGCGGCAAAGCGCCCCTCCACCGCCTCCTTGAGCTTCTCCACGCTCTCCTGACCGAGCTTCTTGGCGAACTCGTCGTCGAGCTGGACTTCGCCCGGCTCCTCAATCTTGGTGACCTTAATGTCGAAGGTCGCGGCCTTGCCCTTCAGGTTCTCGGCCCCGTAGTCCTCGGGGAAGGTGACTTCGATCACCTTCTCCTCGCCGACCGAGGTGCCGACCAACTGGTCCTCGAAGCCCGGCACCAGCATGCCCGAGCCGATCACGACCGGCATGTCCTTGCCGGTGCCGCCATCGAACGCCACGCCGTCGATCTTGCCGGCGAAGTCGATGGTGATCCGGTCGTCCTGCCTGGCCGAGCGGGGCTCGGCCGGCTCCGCATAGGGGCGGTTCGCCTTGACGATGTCGTCCAGCGCCTTCTGCACGGTCTCGGCCGGGATCTCGGCCTCGTACCGGGTCAGCTCGATCGCCGCCAGGTCGACCTCCGGCGGGGTCGGCAGGTTCTCGACATGGAGCTCGAACTCCAAGTCCTTGCCCTCGTCGAACGAGGTGACCTCGACCTTGGGCTGCAGGGCCGGACGGAGCTGGTTGTCGGCGATGGCCTTCTTCGAGCCCTCGTCGATGCTCTTCTCCAGGATCTCGCCGGTGACCGAGCGGCCATACTGCTTCTTGAGCAGCGACACCGGGGCCTTGCCCGGGCGGAAGCCCGGCAGGCGCGCGGTCTTGGCGAGCGCGCTCAGCCGCTCGGTGACCTTCGTCTCGATGTCGGCGGCCGGGACCACCACCTTCAGATGATGCTTCAGACCGTCGGCCGAAACCTGCGTGACCTGCATTGAGCGCCCTCGAAACGACCAATGCCGGCGGCCAGCCCTCGGCCACCGGCTTCCATGGATAATCGCGGCCGGACGGATGGTGCGGACGGAGGGACTCGAACCCTCACGGGTTTCCCCACAGGAACCTAAATCCTGCGTGTCTACCAATTCCACCACGTCCGCGCGGTTCGACCCGTCACGGGCGTGCACGCGGATTCCCGCTGCCGGCTGGCCGCGAAGGTTGCGCTCCATAGCAGCGTTCGCCCGACGGCTCAACCCGCAGGGATGCCGGTCGGGCCGACGGGCCCGAGACTGCCCCTTTCGGCCGATCCGCGCTAGAAGCCAGCCAGCTTCACCGGGCAAGACCATGACCGACCGCGTACTGATCCTCGATTTCGGCTCCCAGGTGACCCAGCTGATCGCACGCCGGGTGCGCGAGGCCAGGGTGTACTGCGAGATCCTGCCCTGCACAGCGACCGACCAGCAGGTCCGTGACTTCGGGGCCGGTGCGGTGATCCTGTCGGGCGGGCCGGCCTCCACCCACGAGGCGCTGAGCCCGAGGGCACCGGACGCGGTGTTCGAGCTGGGCGTGCCGGTGCTCGGCATCTGCTATGGCGAGCAGACCATGGCGGCGCAGCTCGGCGGCAAGGTCGAGCCGTCCTCGCACCGCGAGTTCGGCCGGGCCACGATCCGGCTGGAGCGGCCCTCGCCCCTGTTCGACGCCATCCTGGAGCCGGGCGAGACCGCCCAGGTCTGGATGAGCCACGGCGACAAGGTGACCGCCCTGCCCAAGGGCTTCACCATCCTCGCCGTCTCGGACGGCTCGCCGTTTGCCGCGGTGGCCGACGAGGCGCGCCGCTTCTACGGAGTGCAGTTCCACCCCGAGGTAGTCCACACGCCGATCGGCGCCAAGCTTTTGGAGAACTTCGTCTACAAGATCGCCGGCCTGGCCGGCGACTGGTCGATGAGCGCCTACAAGGAGCAGGCGATCGGTCAGATCCGCCAGCAGGTGGGCGACGGGCGCGTCCTGTGCGGCCTGTCCGGCGGCGTGGACAGCGCGGTGGCGGCCCTGCTCCTGCACGAGGCGATCGGCGACCAGCTCACCTGCGTGTTCGTCGACACAGGATTGCTCCGCCACGGTGAGGCCAAGGAGGTGGTCGACCTGTTCCGCGGCCACTTCAACATCCCGCTGGTGGCGGTGGATGCGGGGCAGGAGTTCCTGGGCAAGCTCCAAGGCGTCACCGATCCCGAGAAAAAGCGCAAGATCATCGGCGCCACCTTCATCGACGTGTTCGACCGCGAGGCCAGCAGGCTGGGTGGTGCCGACTTCCTGGCCCAGGGCACGCTCTACCCGGACGTCATCGAGAGCGTCTCCTTCCGCGGCCCCTCGGTCACCATCAAGTCGCACCACAATGTCGGCGGCCTGCCGGAGCGGATGCGCATGAAGCTGGTCGAGCCCTTGCGCGAGCTGTTCAAGGACGAGGTCCGCGTGCTCGGGCGCGAGCTGGGCCTGCCCGAGATCTTCGTGGGCCGCCACCCCTTCCCCGGGCCGGGCCTGGCCGTGCGCATCCCGGGCGAGATCACGTCAGACGCCGTCGAGACCTTGCAGCAGGCCGACCGGATCTATCTGGAGGAGATACGGATGGCCGGCCTCTACGACCGGATCTGGCAGGCCTTCGCCGTGCTCCTCCCCGTCCGCACCGTGGGCGTGATGGGCGATGCCCGCACTTATGAGCGGGTCTGCGCGCTGCGCGCCGTCACCTCCGAGGACGGCATGACCGCCGACGTCTTCCTGTTCGAGCCCTCCTTCCTGGCCCGGGTCGCGAACCGGATCGTCAACGAGGTCAAGGGCATCAATCGGGTGGTCTACGACTACACCTCCAAGCCGCCCGGCACGATCGAGTGGGAGTGACCGACCCGGCCGCGGGCGGTTCGGCCATGCCTTGGCGCTGGTCGCCTTAGGCCGAAGGTCTTATGCTGAGATAGTCGTGGGCCTTGGCCGACTTCGCGGCCGCGGGCGCTTCGGCATCGATGAGAGGGAAACGAATGGGGCCGACTGCCGGTGTCACGGGCGTGCACGGGCGCGGCCGCAGCATGGCCGCCGCAGGCACGGTGCGCCGGAGCCGGCAGCGGAGGTGACGGCACCATGAGCGGCCCGGCACAGCGGGCGATCGGCCTCGACGACGTCCTCATCACCGCCGAGCTGGACCGCCGGCCCTCGCGTGAGCCCAACTTCCAGGCAGAAAGCGAGGCCCTGCGCGATCTGGCCGAGGTCATGGCGAACCGGCCGGGCCAGGTCCTGCAGTGCCTGGTGGAGACGGCGCTGCGCCTGACGGGTGCGGGCTCTGCCGGGCTTAGCCTACTGGAAGGAGATAGCACGCCCGCCGTCTTCCGCTGGATCGCGACCGCCGGCGCCTTCGCCGGCAGGGCGGGCGGCACCATGCCGGTCGACGCCACCCCATGCGGCCTAGTCATCGCGCGCAACGAGGTGCTGCTGTTCGATGAAGGTGGCCGGTTCTTCCCGGCAGTGCGTGATATCATCCCCCCGATCCGGGAGAACCTGCTCGTTCCCTTCCGTGTCGAAGGCCGGCCCATCGGCACGCTCTGGGTGGTGATGCACCACCCCGCCGCCCGGTTCGAGCAGGAGGATTCGCGCATCCTGCAGAACCTGGCCCGCTTTGCCTCGGCCGCCCACCAGCTGGTGCAGACTCTGGCGAGCACGCAGAAGAGCGAAGAACTGCGCCGCATCGCGCTGGAAGGCGGCCGCATGGGGGCCTGGCGCTGGGACATGCGCAGCGGCGTGATCCAGGGTGATGCCGTCTTCGAGGCGCTGTGGGACCTACCCCCCAGCGGCAGTGGGTGGCCGATGTCGGTCTTCGCGAGCCGGATCACGCCGGACGCCGAGCATGTGACGCCCGAGCTGTTCACCACGGAGATCGCACCCGGGCAGGAGTTCGACGGCCAGCTCCATGTGGGCGGTGCCACGCCTTCCGGCAGGTGGATCAGGTGGCGCGGCCGGGCGGAACAGGAGCGACCCTGGATCATCAACGGCGTCAGCTTCGACGTCACTGAGCAACGGCTGGTCGACGACCGGCTGACCCTCCTGCTGCAGCTGAGCGACGCGCTCCGGCCGCTGGCCGACCCGCCCGCGATCCAGGGCGAGGCCGCCCGCATCCTCGGCCGCCACCTGCGCACCGATCAGGCCTTCTACGCCGCCATCGACGAGGAGGCCCGGTTGGTCACGGTCGAGCGCGATCACGTCCTGGGCGAAGCCGCGAGCCTTGACGGCTGCCACCCGTTCGAACGGGTGGGCCCGCTGCTAGAGGCATTGCGGCAAGGCCAGCCGGTCGTCACCACAGGCAGCCCCGAGGGTCAGCTCGCGGCTGACCAGGCGGGCAGCGCCTGGCGGGCGCTGCTGGCGAAATCCCTGGCCTGCGTGCCGATCATGAAGCACGGCCAGCTGGTGGCCGCCATGGCCGTGGCCGACCGGCCGGCACGGCAGTGGCGGGCAGAGGAAGTGGCGCTGATCCAGGACGTGGCCGAACGCGCCTGGGAGGCCCTGGAGCGTGCCCGTATCGGGGATGCGGTCCGACGCAAGAACGCGGTGCTGGAGGGCATCAACCGGATCTTTAGGGAGGCGCTGGGCACCCGCTCCGAGGAGGAGCTGGCCCATGTCTGTCTGGAGGTAGTCGAAGACATCACCCAAAGCGAGTTCAGCTTCATCGGCGAGGTCAACGTCGCCACCAACCGGCTCGACGACCTGTCGGTCAGCGCGCGCGGCTGGCAGCACTTCGCCATGGAGGACCCGCGTTTTGCCCAAGGGAAGGCGCCCACCGGGCTCGAGATCCGCGGCATCTACGGCCGGGTCCTGACCGACGGCCAGGGCCTCATCGCTAATGACCCGGCTAAGCATCGGGATCAGATCGGCACGCCCAAGGGCCATCCGCCGCTGCACGCGTTCATGGGCGTGCCGCTCGTCCAGGACGGACGGGTAGTAGGCATGATCGGCCTTGCCAACCGCAAGGGCGGCTATCGGCCGGACGATCTCGAGGCCGCCCAGGCGCTGGCCCCGGCGATCCTGCAGGCCTTGTGCAACAAGCGCGCTGAGAACGCGCTGCGCAAGAGCGAGGAGCGCTTCCAGCAGTTCGTAGATGCGTCTTCCGACGTCATCTGGATTCGCAATGCCGCGACGCTGCGTCTGGAGTATCTGGGCCCAGCCTTCGAGGTGGTCTACGGCCAGCCCAGGAGCGAGGCGCTGCGGACAGGCACGGTGCGGAACTGGCTGCGGCCGATCCTGCCCGAGGATCGCGGCCGGGTGCTAGCGAACCTCCGGCGCGTCCGCCAGGGCCGGCAGGTGGCCCTGGAATACCGGATCCGGCGGCGCTTGGACGGCCAGCTGCGCTGGCTGCACAGCACCCAGTTCCCGCTCCGGGACGAGGCCGGGCAGGTGCAGCGGATCGGCGGGATCAGCGAGGACGTGACCGAGGAGAAGGCCACCGCCGACCGGTTGCAGGTCCTGGTCGCTGAACTGCAGCACCGCACCCGCAACCTCCTGGCTGTGGTCCGCTCGCTGGCCGACAAGACCATGCGGAGCAGCGCCACGCTCGCTGAGTTCCGCGAGCGGTTCCAGGATCGGCTGGCGGCGCTGGCCAGGGTGAACGGCCTCCTGTCCCGGCTGGACGATGGCGAGCGCATCGCCTTCGACGAGTTGCTGCGGGTCGAGCTGGCGGCACTCGGCATGCTGGAAGACCAAGCCGACCGGGTCGTGCTTGAGGGGCCGCCCGGTGTCGGCCTGCGCTCCAGCACCGTGCAGACCCTGGCCCTGGCCCTGCACGAACTGGCCACCAACGCGGCCAAGTACGGGGCCCTGTCCGGGGCGGGCGGCCATCTGGAGGTGCGCTGGTACCTGGAGCGGCAGGACGGTGCAGGAGCACCGCAGCTCGAGGTCCGCTGGCAGGAGCGCGGCGTGGCCATGCCCGAGCCGGGTGCAGCACCCAGGGGCGGCGGCTACGGGCGGGAGCTGATCGAGCGAGCGCTGCCCTACCAGCTCAACGCGAGGACGGCCTACGAGCTGGGTCCGGACGGCGTGAGCTGCACGATCATCCTGCCGGTATCGGGCACGCCGCCGGCCTCCGGCAGTTGTGGGAGGAAGGAGGGCGTCCATGGCTGAGGCGATGCTGGCGGGCCGGCGCGTGCTGGTCGCCGAGGACGAGTACATGCTGGCCGACGATCTCCGCCAGGCCCTGGAGGACGAAGGTGCGGTCGTGCTGGGCCCGGTCCCCCATCTGGGGGACGTGCTCGCCCTGATCGGCCAGCATCCGCAGATCGACGCCGCGGTGCTCGACGTCAATCTGGGCGGCGAGATGGTCTGGCCGGCAGCCGACCTCCTGAGCGAACGGGGTGTCCCCTTCCTCCTGACCACGGGCTACGAGCGCTCGAGCGTACCCAGCCGTCATGCCCATGTGACGCGCTGTGAGAAGCCGATTACCCCCGCCGAGATCGCGCGGGCATTGGCGCGGGAGGTCCAGGGCTGCGCAGCGGCGTAGCTGGCAGGGTGCAGTGCCGGTTCGTGCCTGCAAGCCCGCCGCCGGGCCGTCAGCCGATGGCGGGATGCTGCCGGTCGGCCTCCAGCGGGCCCAACACCAGCGGCGTGCCCCAGGGATCGGCCAGGACGGTCCGGTCGGGCGTCCCGCCGCGGGCCTGCTCCGCCAGGCGCTGTGCTGCCGCCAGCCGCGCCGGGCCGACCGCCAGCCGCACCTCGGTGAGCCCGGTCGAAGGCAGGTCGCGCGGCGGAGCACCCCGGCTGTTCCAGACATTGGCAGCCAGATGGTGGTGATAGCCATCGGCCGAGAAGAACACCGCACCCGGATAGCGGCAGGTGACGTCCAGGCCGAGCCGGCCGGCATAGAATTCCTCCGCCGGCGACAGCGCGCCCACCTGGAGATGGACATGGCCAACCACGGTGCCGTGGGGAGCGCCCTGCCAGTCCTGGTGGCCGCCGCTGGCGATCACGCCGTCCAGGTCCATCCGCTCGGTCAACATCGCGATCAGCCCGTCCTGCCAGCGCCAGCTCGCGGCCGGCCGGTCGGCATAGATTTCGATCCCGTTGCCTTCCGGGTCGTCCAGATAGG
>NZ_WUJP01000371.1 GCF_009806515.1 Geminicoccus flavidas
CGGCCTCGCTCACGTGGTGGTCGGAGGCACCGCTGACCCACACCCCCGTCGCCATGGCATGCCGCAGCCAGCGGCCGAGATCGCCCCGGCTTGGCAGGAGGAAGGCGGTATGGAACAGGCCCGCCTCGCTTGGGGAGCGGCGGCGCGCATGCCGGTCCTGGCGCAGCTCCAGCAGCACCTGGTCGCCCGCACCCAGCAGGGCTACGCCCGGCTCTTCCCGGACCAACCCCAGCCCCACCGTCTGTCGGTAGAAATCACGCATGGCGGCCAAGTCATGCACGGTCAGGACGACCCGCTCGATCGCGAGCGTCGCGCCGCCGCCGGACGGCTCGCTCATCGTCTGACTCCCGGCCAGGGCGAGGGCTTGGACGGCGCTGGACATGGGCTGGTTCCGGCAGTTGCTTACCATGCCGATGATATGGTTTCGGCCAGAGCGGATGATTATCCCGCCATTCCCGGCCGCACGGTTTCCATTGGGGAATGAATGCCGGCTGGACGAGCTCGCGGTTCGATGCCAGGGGCGGACGCCTGAGCCCGCCTGGAGGATCCGTCCGATGACCCCGACCATGTACGGCATCAGGAACTGCGACACGGTGCGCAAGGCGCGCGCCTGGCTGGACGATCACGGCATCGCCCATGGCTTCCACGACTACAGGCGCGATGGCGTCGACCGTACCACCCTCCTGCGCTGGGTGGACGAGCTGGGTTGGGAGGCCCTGCTCAACCGTGCCGGCACCACGTTCCGCCGGCTGCCGGAAGCCGAGCGGGCCGAGCTGGACCGGGAGCGGGCGACAGCGCTGATGCTGGCCCATCCCTCGGCCATCCGGCGCCCGGTCCTGGATCTGGGCGAGCGCCGGCTGGTGGGCTTCCGGCCGGAGCTCTATGCCCATGCGCTGGCAGGGCCCAGCCGGGCGTGATGCGCCCTCACACGCGCTCGGCGATCCCCTGGACGAAGTCGTAGGTCGCCTCGGGCGTGTGGATGGCGCCGTCTGAGCGCAGAAACGAGGAATAAAGGGTGAAGCCGTTCACGGTGAACGGCTCGGAGCGGTACAGGCTCAGCCGCTTGAGGAACGCGCCCAGCCGGTTCTCCGGCAAGGACCCGCGCAGCCGGGCGATGGTCAGGTGCGGCGCGAACTTGCGGGTTTCCGACGGGATTCCCAGGCTGGCGAGCTGGCGGTCGACCCGGCGCTTGAGCTGCTGCAACCCTTCCGAGGGCGCCACGCCGATCCATAGCGTGGTCGGCTCGCCGCGCGGCGGGAAATGGCCGATCCCCTGGAGCTGCAGCTCGAATGGTGCCGCGGTGACGTGCGCCAGCGCCTCGCCGACCTCCTCGAAGGTCGGCTCGTCGACCTCGCCGATGAAGCGCAGCGTGATGTGCAGGTCGTCTGGGTCGGCCCAGCGCACGTCGGGCAGGCCCACGCACAGCCGCTCGACCTGGTCGACCACATTCTCGGGCAGGTCGAGCGCCACATAGATCCGCGGCATGGCCGGCCCTCCCTCAAGATGCAGGTAGACGGGGTTGTAGAGGATTGCAGCACGCTTGCCAAACGATGGGTCCGTCCCTACCAAACCGCAAACGGTCCGGGCCGGCCACGTTCGGCGCCAGTCCTGCATCTGCCGGGGGAATCATCGCCTTGTCCGACGCGCTGATCCGCGAGGTTCAAGAAGACCTGCAGCGTGAGCGCGCCATCGCGTTCGCCAAGCGCTATGGCGGCTGGGTGGTGAGCTTGGTGCTGTTCGTGGTGCTCGGCACCGCGGCCTATGTCGGCTGGCAGAACTGGCAGGCCAAGGTCCGGCAGGATGAATCGGCGCGGCTG
>NZ_WUJP01000372.1 GCF_009806515.1 Geminicoccus flavidas
TTCGCCGCGATCACCAAGCTTGAGACCGGCCAGAGCGAAGCCGCCCTGGCCGACCTGGAAGCTATTGGAGCGGAAACGTCCGCCGGCGTGGCGGCCCTGGCGCGCTTCCAGGCGGCCCAGGCCGCCGGTGCGGCCGGCAAGGCGGACGAGGCCACCGCCGCCCTGGAGCAGGTCGCCGGCTCCGATCTCGACGATGCCATCCTGAAGGAATCGGCCCGGCTGGCCGTGCTCGGCCGACAGCTGGACCAGCGCGATCCCGCGGAGCTGATCAGCGAGCTGGAGCCACTCGCCGCGGCCGATCGGCCCTTCCGTCACCAGGCCCGCGAGCTCTTGGGCCTGGCCCGGCTGCGCGCCGGCGACACCGCCGGTGCCAAGGCGGCCTTCGACGACGCGCTGAAGGACCCGAGCATCCCGATCCGCGCCAAGGCCCGCCTCACCGAATACCGCGCGGCCCTGGAGTCCGCGGCTTGAGCATGCGTCGGTCCGCCCAGCC
>NZ_WUJP01000373.1 GCF_009806515.1 Geminicoccus flavidas
TCGCCCGTCCCCCGCCTCCCGGCGCACCCTGCTCGGCTCCGCCCTCCTGCTCGCCACCCTCCTGTCCGGCTGCGGCTGGTGGGCCGAGGACGAGAAGCCCCGCCTGCCCGGCGAGCGCCGGCCGGTGCTGCTGCTGGACCAGGGCATCAAGGCCGATCCCAGCCTCGCCAGCCTCGAGATCACCCTGCCGGAGCCGGTGCGCAACCGCGACTGGCCCCAGGCCGGCGGCGACCCCAGCCATGCGCTCCACCACCTAGCGGCACCCGCGACGCTCTCGCCTGCCTGGTCGGTGTCGATCGGCAGCGGCGCCGGCGAGGATGCGTTCCTGAATCCGCCCGTGGTCGCGGACGGCACGATCTTCGCCGTGGACGGCAGCATCCAGGTCTCCGCCATCGACGCAGGCTCCGGGCGGACGCGCTGGAGCGTGTCGCCGGACGGCCTGCCCGATGCCGACCGGCTCAATGGCGGTGGCATCGCCTATGGCGACGGGCGGCTCTACGTGGCCACCACCAAGGGCATCATCCTGGCGCTGGACGCCGGCAATGGCCAGGAGATCTGGCGCCAGAGCCTGGGCGCACCGCTGCGCGGCTCGCCGGCCGTCGCCGAGGGGCTGGTGCTGCTGATCAGCGCCGATAACCAGTCGTTTGCGCTGGACGCGCAGAGCGGCGAACTCGTCTGGCAGCATACCGCGCCCGGCGAGATCGCGGCCACGCTCGGCGGCTCCACCCCGGCGGCCGCCCAGGGCATCGTGATCGTGCCCTACTCCTCCGGCGAGGTGAACGCGCTCTCACTGGAGACCGGCATCCCCATCTGGAGCGAAACGGTGCTCCGGCCGCGCCGCACGCTGGCGATCGCGGCCATCAGCGACATTGACGGCCTGCCGGTGATCGACCGCGAGCGGGTGTTCGTGGGCGGCACGGGCGGCGAGGTCGCGGCCTTCAGCCTGCAGACCGGCAGCCGGCTGTTCGACCTGACCGTCGCCACCGAGCAGACCCCCTGGCCCGCCGGCGACTTCGTCTACCTGATGAGCGACCGCGGCGAGGTCGTGGCGATGCTGCGCCAGACCGGCCAAGTCCGCTGGGTGAGCGGCCTGCCCCGCCAGCGCGAGGACGACACGTCCGGCGACGAGCTGATCAAGTGGCACGGGCCGGTGCTGGCTGGCGGCCGGCTACTGGCCGGTAGCTCCGATGGCGAACTGGTGGCACTCTCCCCCTTCGACGGCACGATCCTCCAGCAGATCGACGTCGGTGCGCCGATCCGCCAGCCGCCGATTGTGGCGGACGGCACTATCTATCTCTTGACCGACGACGGTACGCTGCACGCCTTCCGCTGACAGCAAGGCCCCTTCGCCGGCAGGACGACGCCAGAACCGTGTTCACCATTGCCATTCTCGGCCGGCCCAATGTCGGCAAGTCCACCCTGTTCAACCGGCTGGTCGGCCGCCGCCAGGCGATCGTCCACGACCAGCCGGGCGTGACCCGCGACCGGCTGGAGGGCCAGGGCCGGATCGGCCACCTCCGGTTCCGGGTGATCGATACGGCCGGCCTGGACGTAGGCCCCGACGACAGCCTGGAAGGCCGGCTGCGCGCCCAGACCCTGGCCGGGCTGGAGGAGGCCGATCTCGGCCTGTTCCTATTCGACGCCCGCGCCGGCCTGACGCCGCTCGACCACGAGGTCGCCCGGCTCCTGCAGCGCACGAAGAAGCCGATCGTGGTCCTGGCCAACAAGTGCGAGGGCCGCCAGGCCGAGATCGACGCCGCAGAGGCCTGGTCGCTGGGCCTGGGCGAGCCGCTGCTGATTTCCGCCGAGCATGGCGACGGCATGGCCGACCTCTTCCAGGTGATCCAGGCGCGCTTGCCCGAGGAAGCGGACGAGGAAGAGCAGGATGACGCGGCGCCGGCCCTGTCGGAGCCGGCCGAACTGCCCGCCGAGTCAGCGGCCGGGCCGGAGCTGGGTGCAGGCAAGCCAGTCAAGCTCGTGGTGATCGGCCGGCCCAATGTCGGCAAGTCCTCGCTGATCAACCGGCTGGTGGGTGACGAGCGGATGCTGACGGGGCCGGAGCCGGGGCTCACCCGCGATTCGGTGGCACTGCCGGTCACGCTGCAGGGCCGTTCGTTCGAGCTGATTGACACGGCGGGGCTGCGGCGCAAGGCCAGGATCGAGCAGCGGCTGGAGCGGATCTCGGTCTCCGCCACCGTCCAGGCGCTCAAGTTCGCCCATGCCGCGGTACTGGTGGTGGACGCCACCCAGCCCCTGGAGGTTCAGGACCTGACGATAGCCGACCTCGTGCTGCGCGAGGGCCGGGCCCTGGTGGTCGCCATCAACAAGTGGGACCTGGTCGAGACGCCCAAGGAGACGCTCCAGGCGATCCGTGAGCGCCTGGAGGACAAGCTGGCCCAGGCACCCGGGCTCGAGACCGTGCCGATCTCGGCCCGCACCGGCCAGGGGGTGAGCAAGCTCCTGCCGACCGTGCTCAAGACCGTGCAGCGCTGGAACCGGCGGATCACCACGGCGAAGCTGAACCGCTGGCTCCAGGACGCGCTGGCCGAGCACCAGCCGCCGCAGGTAGGCGGGCGGCGGCTCAAGATCCGCTTCATCACCCAGACTGCCAGCCGGCCGCCGACCTTCGTCCTGTTCCAGAACCTGGACCCGGCCGACGTGCCCGACCACTATCTGCGCTACCTGGCCAACAGCCTGCGCCGGGCCCTCGACCTGCCGGGTGTGCCGCTGCGCCTGCACGCCCGCCGCGGCGAGAACCCCTACGCCCGCGACTAGGGCGTGTTCTGGGGCTGAAGCCGCTCCACCTCGCCGACCGGCAAGGGCGGGCGCGCGAGCGTGGCCAGCAGGCGCTCGGCGATCTCCGCCGCCGACGGCAGCGGCATTGCGGAGCCGCCCGGATAGCGTCGGATCTCGGTCCGCGTGCCGGCGACCCGGCCCGGATCGATCAGGCTCACGCCCACCGTGCTCCGGCGCAATTCGGCCGCCCAGGCGCCGACCAGCGCCTCCAGCCCGGCCTTCGCGGCGGCCGCCATGCCGAAGAAGGCCGGTGCCCGCTCGGCGATGTCGCAGGTCAGGAACAGGGCGCGGCCGGCCGG